>CALURS010000049.1 GCA_944323215.1 Candidatus Gastranaerophilales bacterium
AGCTTCCGAATACTTTTCCATCTGCTCTTTTAGAGCTTTAATTAACTCGGACTGTCTGCCTGTTAAAAACAACTCTACCTTGGAGATTAACTCCTTATACTCCTCAGAGGTAACTTTTTTCATACACGGAGCTAAACATCTTCCTATATGATAATAAAGGCAAGGTCTTGATTTAAACTTCGGAGTCTTACACTGTTTTAAGGGGAAAATCCTTTTTAAAAACTCCAAGGTCGAATACATTGCCCTTACATCTGTATAAGGTCCATAGTATCTTCCATGTTCCGGATTCATGTTTTTTTTGCGAACAACCGTTATCCTTGGGAATTCTTCATCTGTAATTAGAAAATAAGGATATTTTTTGTCATCTTTTAATAATACATTATACTTTGGTTTGTGCTTCTTTATTAAATGTGACTCCAAAATCAAGGCTTCTACTTCAGAATCAGTAATAATGTATTCCAGTTTTTCGATTTGCGGAACCATTACCCTAAGCTTGGCACTATCATGATGTTTATGGAAATAACTGTAAACCCGTCTCTTTAAAGATTTTGCTTTGCCGACATAAATAATTTCTCCAGTTTTGTCATAGTACATATAACACCCTGGAAGTTCCGGAACAATTTTTAAAGTTTCAGCCAATTTCTCATTCATACAACAAAATTATATCACATTACCCGAAAATATATGGTATAATATAGCCATTACTATAAGAAAACTGAGAGGAAGATATGAGATTAAACGAAAATTATTCTAACCTAAAAGAAAGCTACCTATTTTCAACTATTGCAAAGAAAGTAAATGAATTTAGCCAAAATAACCCAGACAAAAAAATAATAAGGTTAGGAATAGGAGATGTTACACTTCCCCTTTGTAAAGCAGTTATTGATGCACTTAAAAAAGCCGTAGAAGAAATGGGAGTGCAAGCGACTTTTAGAGGCTACGGTCCGGAACAAGGCTACGACTTTTTAAAAAATGCGATAAAAGATTATTATAAAGAAAGAAATGTAGAGCTTGACCCAAACGAAATTTTCATCTCTGATGGTGCAAAAAGTGACTTAGGTAATATCCTTGATTTATTTGATAAAGATAATACCGTAATGATTCCCGATCCTGTTTATCCGGTATATGTTGATACGAATATAATGGACGGAAGAAACATTATTTATATCAATGCAAATGAAGCCAATGACTTTTTACCTGAACCTGACGAAAATATTAAAGCTGACATCATTTATATTTGTTCACCAAACAATCCGACAGGAGCAGTATATACCAAAGAAGGTCTTAAAAAATGGATAGATTACGCATTAAAAAATAAAGCCGTAATAATCTATGATGCCGCTTATGAGTCATTTATCACAGATAATCGTCTTCCTCATTCAATATATGAAATAGAAGGCGGAAAAGATTGTGCAATAGAGTTTTGCAGTTTCTCTAAAATAGCAGGATTTACAGGCACAAGGTGCGGATATACGGTAGTTCCGTTTAACCTTGGTAAACTAAATAAAATGTGGTTAAGACGACAAACTACAAAATTCAACGGCGTACCATATATTGTACAAAGAGGTGCAGCCGCAGTATTCACAAAAGAAGGACGAAAAGAAATAGAATCAAACCTTGAATATTACAGACAAAACGCCAAAATCATATCTGACACACTTGATGAATGCGGTATCAAATACTACGGTGGAAAGTTTTCACCGTATATTTGGCTAAAATGTCCAAACAATATGAGCTCTTGGGAATTTTTTGATTACCTGTTAACCAATATCCAAGTAGTAGGAACTCCTGGCGAAGGTTTTGGAAAAAATGGCGAAGGATATTTCCGCTTAACTTCTTTTGGAAGTAAAGAAAATACAATAGAAGCTATGGAACGATTCAAAAAATTACTTAACAAATAACCACTAAATACCCGCTATAAAAGCCAGTACTTGAAAAAAGAACTGTTTATGTTATTATAAAGATTGTAATTGTAATACAAAATAAAAGGAGACATATCATAGCAGCAGAAGACAAAGGCGGAAAAAGCGCCAAAGATAAGGTAATATTTAACGAAAAAATTCGTTCAAGAGAAGTAAGATTAATTGATGAAAAAGGTACAAACCACGGTATAGTATCAACAAGAGATGCTTTAAGAATGGCAGAAGATGCCAATTTGGATTTAGTATTAGTCAGCCCCAATCAAGAACCGCCTGTAGCAAAAATCCTTGACTATGGGAAATATAAGTATGAACTTGATAAAAAGGCTAAAGAAGCTAAGAAAAAGCAACACGTTATAGAAATTAAAGAAATAAAAGTTCGTTATAAAATTGATACTCACGATTATGAAGTAAGACTTAAGAACATAAGAAAATTTATTTCTCAAGGTAACAAAGTAAAAATCGTTGTTATGCTAAGAGGTCGTGAAATGCAACACTCAAACCTTGCGTTTGAACTAACAAAAAGATTTATCGAGGATTTAGCAAATGATGTAACCGTTGAAAAAGCTCCCGCTCTTGAAGGTAGAAACGTAACATTCTGGGTTACACCAAAATCTTAGATTTTGATATTAAATCAAATGTAAAAGTTTTAAAAATAAGCCGATAAGACCTGTTATTCCCAAATAAAATAGCGGGTCTTTTTTCATAATAAAACTAATTGCAAGAAACACGATAAAAATTCCCATAGCAAACTTATCGTGTGCTTTTGAATATATCATCTCAATCGCAACAGAAACAAGTAAAGCACAACTTGCAGGTTTTAAGCCATAAATAATTGATTTAACGTAAAAATTTTCTTTAAACTTTTTTAGAATTTTAGAGATAATAACAATAATAACAAAAGAAGGAATGGTTATAGCAAAAGTAGCAAGAGCAGCACCTAAAATTCCTCCTGATTTTAACCCCGTGAAAGTAGCCATATTAACACCAACAGGTCCCGGAGTCACGGAAGATATTGCTATCATTCTCTCTAAATCAACACCAGAAAACCATCCGTATATTTCCGATATATGATATAAAAATGGAATTGTTGCATATCCACCGCCAAATGAAAATAAACCGATTTTAAAAAATTCGTAAAAGAGATACAAATAAATCATAAGTTCTCCTTTTTACGAATAATACTTTTGAAAATAACAGCTATTAAAGCAGATGAAATAACAATTAGTGCTGGTGAAATATTAAAAAACAAAATACAACTCAATGCCAAAACAAATAAAACATAAGCAAATCTATCAGAAAAAGCCTTTGCCCACATCTCACGAGATGCAGAAATCATTAGCACCATTACACCAACACCAACGCCCCAAAACAAGCCCTGCATAAAATCTGTTTGCAAATACTTACTAATAATCGCTGCAAGCAGAATAATTGACCAGAACGGAGCAAATGTCACACCAATTACAGCAACCAATGCCCCAAGTGTCCGTCTTAACTTATATCCTACAAAAATAGAAATATTTGCAGCGATAATTCCCGGTAATGATTGACTTATAGCAAAGTAATCTATCAACTCGTCTTCAGAAATAAGATTGTTTTTTTCTACGAATTCAGACTTCATAACAGGTAAAATAACATACCCGCCACCAAGCAGAATCGCACCGATTTTAACAAATAATAAAAACAATCTGAATAACGACATTTTCCCTCTTTACATAAAAAGCAGGGGCTTATTTTCGCCCCTGCTTTCATAATATTAAATTTAATTTTCGTAAATCCAACCGTTTGTCAAATCAACCTTGATTGGTTGTAATAACTTAACATAAATTATACTGTCCGGAAGTACTGTTACTTTATCACCCTTGAATATTTTTCTGATAAATTCCATAAATTTGGATTTTTGATTTTCTACATTACTTACACCTTTAAATACAACAGCTTGATCATTGGGCGTAACAAGAATATTGCTATCTAAAAGTAGAACACCATTTCTAAAGAATAATTTACCGGGTTCGACAATTTTAACCTGCCCCTTTATGTCACTATCTTTGTAAATAAGAATAAATTTATCCTTAGTAACATAATTTTGAGGAGCCTTTGCAATAAACAAATCCCCAGGAACAGAAATTTGAGACCCTAAAACAGTCCCCAACTTGACAGGAACAATCGAACCTGCAGGAATAACGCCAAGAGAACCTTGAACGTACGCCTTATCTATAACATAACCGTTTCCTGTTTTCTTTCTCATAGCCTCAGCTAACTTTGCATTAGGGTTAAGCTTAGCTTGCTCAGTCATATTATAAAGGATAGCAGCAACCTCAGCCCTTGTGGCAGGACGATTTGGATCCAAATATCCTTTTCTTGACGGTTCAATTGTTATCATATTAAGGATTTCAGCTTTGCCTGCAGGAATTAAAAAGTTTGCAGGAATATCCGAATAATCCTTATACATCTTCAATATATCACGAGCTTTTTGTTCACTTATTTGCTCTGTTGTCAAAGCATTAACAGCAATAGTAATTGTTTCTGCTCTGGAAACAGAATCCTCAGGTCTGAACAGCTCAGAGTCTTTTTCATTTGATATCAAATCAAAATAAACAGCCTTTTGTATTGCATCATACGCCCAATAATTAACGTTAATATCATTGAAGTTAATCGGTTGAGCAATATTAGTGTGTTCTTGACCTAAAGCCTTGATCGCCATAGAAGCAAATTCAGCTCTGGTCACATTTTCATCAGGCTTGAATGAGCCATCAGGATATCCGACTAGAACTCCTGAGTCAGACAAAATTTTAATTTGTTTATAAGCCCAATGAGTTTCATCCATATCGGAATAAAAAGCAAATGCAGATTGCACTCCGGTCACTGTTACTAACAGAACCAACAACCCTTTTAATAACGATTTGAGCATATTTTATCCTCCTTTTTATATAAATGATATATTAAAATTTAACAGCTTTCAATTTATATACAAAATCTGTAACATTTACTTCATAAATGTTTAATAAAAATTTGTTTATGTTAATATAATTAATATACTGGAGAAGATGAATATGATAACTATTAAAGATGTAGAACACGTTGCAAAATTAGCCAGATTGGAATTAACAGAAGAAGAGAAAGAAAAGTTTACAGGTCAATTAGGTGCAGTGTTAGAATATGTAAACCAAATGAACGAAGTTGACACTTCAAATGTAGAGCCAATGGCACACGCAATAGATTTTTGTAATGTAATGAGGGATGACGAGGTTGTCTATGAACAAACGAAAGAAGAACTGATGGCAAATGCCCCTTGGGAAGAAAACGGCTTCTTTAGAGTCCCTAAAATAAACTAAATAATACAAAGTATTCCCATCCACTGATGGGAATACTTTTATATAAAAACAGATCACAAGCAATATACTAGGAAAGGTAAAATAATGACCAAATATATATTTATTACAGGCGGAGTTGTAAGCTCATTGGGCAAAGGAATAATCGGTGCATCATTAGGTAAACTCTTACGTGCCAGAGGGTTTAGTGTATGTATCCAAAAATTTGATCCTTATATAAATGTTGACCCCGGAACAATGAGTCCATTCCAACACGGTGAAGTATTTGTAACCGATGACGGTGCTGAAACAGATTTAGATCTTGGTCATTATGAAAGATTTATAGACACTCCGTTCTGCAAATTAAGTAACGTAACTTCAGGTAGCGTTTATTCTACAGTAATAAAAAAAGAACGTCGCGGAGACTACTTGGGAGCAACTGTCCAAACAATCCCACATATAACAAATGAAATTAAATCAAGAATTACTAAAGCTCAAAAGCATTTCAAAGCTGATTTTCAAATAATAGAAATTGGCGGAACAATAGGTGACATTGAAGGTTTACCATTTATTGAAGCTATAAGGCAATTCAAAACTGAGGTCGGATACGGTAATGCTATTAATATTCACTGTACACTTTTACCTTATCTTCCAACTTCAGGAGAATTAAAAACAAAACCTTCTCAACACAGTGTCCATGTTCTACGAAGCTATGGCTTACAACCTGAAGTCTTGGTTTGCAGGACATCAAAACCAATTCCCAAAACGGAGAAAGAGAAGCTTGCTCTATTCTGCTCCGTTCCGAAAGAAGCTGTAATAGAATGCCGAGATATGAAAAGTATATATGAAGTTCCGCTCGCACTTGAAGAACAAAACATGGCATCTGTAATTTTGAATCTATTAAGAGTAGAAGATAGAAAAGCAGATTTAACAAATTGGGAAGCACTTGTTGAAAAAATTCGTAACCCTAAAACGACTTTAAAAGTTGGTATTGCTGGGAAATATACTAAATTGTCAGACGCATACATTTCTGTAGTTGAATCTCTAAAGCACGCAGGATATGCAAATGATGCAAGAGTTGAGATAAAATGGATTAACTCAGAAGAGTGCGTAGACGACGAAAATTGTAAAAATTTACTTAAAGATATAGATGCTGTAGTAGTTCCAGGTGGATTTGGTATAAGAGGAATAGAAGGAAAGTTAAACGTTATAAAATATGCCAGAACCAATAATCTTCCATTTTTAGGTCTTTGTCTTGGTATGCAATGTGCGGTTATTGAATATGCACGCAACGTGGCAGGCTTAAAAAACGCAAACTCAACAGAATTTAATGAAAACGCAGAATATCCGGTTATAGATTTAATGCAAGAGCAAAAAGATGTAAAAGGGTACGGCGGAACAATGCGACTGGGAGCGTACGAATGTCACTTAAAAAAAGGTTCTGTAGCAGCTAAAGCATACGGAACAACAAAGATTTCAGAACGTCACAGACACAGATATGAAGTAAACAGTGAATATATAGAGAGAATACAAAATGCAGGACTTGTATTTTCAGGTATGTCACCTGACGGAATGCTAGCAGAAGTTGTTGAGCTTCCTCAAAATGACTGGTTTGTAGCCTCACAATTCCATCCTGAATTCAAATCAAGACCGGAGAGACCACATCCTTTATTTCTCGGATTAATAAATGCTGCCTGCAAGCAGAAAGGATAAAATATGTTAAAAGTTTACACTAATGCTGACATTAACAGAGATTTAATTAAAAACTACAAAATTGCCATAATTGGTTTTGGCTCTCAAGGTTACGGTCAAGCTATGAACTTAAGAGATTCAGGCTGTAATGTTGTTTTAGGTTTACGACCGGAAGGTGCTTCAGATGTAAAGGCAAAGGATTACGGATTCAAAACTATGCCGATAGAAGAAGCCGTTGAATGGGCTGATATTATTCAAATTTTAATTCCTGATGAAATCCAAGCAAAAGTATACAAAGAACAAATTGCACCGCACCTAATTCAAGGCAAATATTTAATGTTTTCTCACGGATTTAATATCCATTATGGCTTAATTGTTCCCCCTGAGGGAATAAATGTAATAATGGTAGCACCAAAAGCCCCGGGACATACTGTCAGAAGTGAATATGCAGCGGGTAGAGGCGTACCGTCACTTGTAGCTGTGCAAAAAGATTTTAGCGGAAATTCACTTGATGTTGCTCTATCTTATGCAGCTGCTATTGGTTCTGGTTACACTGGAATTATTGAAACCTCATTTAGAGAGGAAACCGAAACTGACTTATTTGGTGAACAAGCTGTTTTATGCGGTGGCTGCTCAGCTTTAATTAAAGCCGGATTTGAAACTCTTGTAGAAGCTGGTTATTCTCCTTATATGGCATACTTTGAAGTTTGTCACGAGCTTAAATTAATTGTTGACTTAATTTATCAAGGCGGAATTTCTGATATGCACTATTCAATCTCTAATAACGCTGAATATGGAGATTTAACAAGAGGAACTTTCCTTATTGACGAAAACGTTAAAGCAAAAATGAAAAAAATCTTAGAAGATATACAAAGCGGGAAATACGCTACTGAGTTTATGAAGGAAATGAATAGCGGCAGTGAAAACTTCAAAAAGTTAAGAGAAAAATCAGAAAATCACCCAATTGAAAAAATCGGAAAAGAATTGCGTTCAATCTTTAAATGGGAAAAATCAGAAAAACTTATTGATAGATCAAAAAACTAACAATATTAAGATTTTAAAAGCGGCTATATATTAAATATAGCCGCTTTTATGTTCATACAAATTTCCACTAAACCATTACGCCAATATGTAAAGCTTTTGACCTTTTGTTGCCGTACGGGATTCAGGATGAACATCCCCATCACATCCAATTGCAAATCCTGGTTTTACTTCAGTATTTTCTGTTGCTGATGATGGTTGATTGGACATTTTATTTGCACGAAACATCGGTGTGATACTGTTCAGTTTTGATATAGCATCCAGTTTCATACACATTCCTCCATTCCAGTCGCATTCTAACTCTAATATATATATTTGTCTATCCTTTATTCACAAAAATTAACATCTTATTTTTAATAATTACATATTTATGACATACTAAACTTAAGGAGTAAGAAATGATACAAAAAATAACTTCATCGACACAAGCTAATATTAAAAATCAAACAAATTTTAAAGCACTAAGAGCCGTTGAATACTTAGGGAGCTTTAGCCCCGGAATTAAACAAAACGACCTTGAAGTATTAAAAGCGGTTCAAGAGTCAAAAGCTATAACTCGATTTTGCAAGGACAAAAACGTTGTTTTATACCTAAGCAAAGACTGTATTGGCGGAGAATATACTTCAAAGTTGATTTTTTCATATAAAAATATAGCAAAAAACCTTAAATCAAGAATTAAAAATATTTTAACGCCTAAAAAAGAACTGAATATTATCTATAAATCAAATGAAACTTCATCTGAACATTCAAAAACTTTTCAAGATATGATTAACAATTTACAAGAAAATACTCTTGAAGAAATGGCCAGCATAAATTCAAAATAATATAATATTTCATCCGGAATAGATGTAACAATTTGTAAAAATAGTTAGGTAATAAGGCAAAAAAAATTTTTTAGCTATTTTACAATGACAAAAGGAGAAGTATATGATAGTACACAGTTGCACAGGTATAAAAAACTATACAAATTACGCAAATGTTAAAAGGAACAATGATATAAAACGTACAAATTCTATACAAAAAACTGATAGTACATCATTTTCTGCATTAAAAACGCCTGTTATATGCAAAGGTCGATTTGACCCTAACAAAAGTGCATCATCATACGAATTATACAAGAGCTTTTTATCTGCTTATGCAACGAATTCACTATTTAAAAATTATGAAGTAAAAGCAACATTTTTTACTGATTGGTTAAAAGAACATCCAAATTATCCATTTAAGAAGTCACAGGATTATTTTGCATCGATATGCACAATGCTACTTGAAGCAAAGAAATTACCACAAGATAACAGTATGCAATCAAAGTTAAAATTTAAAATGGAACAACCGAAGTTCTATTATATCGGTATGTATGGAGATGATTCATTGACCGGTGCAGAAGAAAATTTATCATATTTTCTTCAAAAGTTTACATATATGGATATCCTCTGCAACTTAGAAGATAAACCTCGTTTAGCGATGCTTGAGCCGCTTGAAAAGAGGTTTTTTGAAGAATAGTTAGATATCTTCAAATCCAGGGGATGATATAGGTAAACCTTTATACCCTTTGTTTGAATACACATTCTTCTTAATATACTTGTTAGTATATTGACCTTTTTCGAATAAATTTTTGAGGATATTTTCTCTACGAACAAGAGAAGAATCAACACTTTCTAAATCAGGATATTTTTGTAACATCTCATACCAAACAGTGGCTTCCATCGTCCAAGCATAAGTTTCTTCAGAGAGTGAATTGTATTCATCCTGATGCAATGCTTCGTGCGACAACAAGGCTGCTAATGCAGCTGGAGGTGCATCTTTGTGTTTTGGATTAATATAAATATATAAAGTCCCTTTCCTTTTCCAGCCGACAGCATCAAACTTCTCATAATCAGGATTTATTTCTGACAAGTTCTTAAACTCTATCTTTACAGGTTTTCCTGTCAAGTTATCACCAAGAATAGCATTTCTTGAGAATTCTCCGGTCGTACCTTTTAGCATATCCAGTGCTACAAATATGATTTGCTGCTCAGAATTTTTCTTATAAACAGCCGAAATTTCATCAATATACTCTTGGGTATATTTTTCAGGCATAACAACTTTATTAGGAACTGGCTCATATTTAGCAGCAAATGAGCTTTGACCTACGAGCCCTGCAAATATTAATGCTACCAAAAACTTTTTCATAATACTTCCTCTAAAACTCTACATAATAATCATTATATAATCTGTTTTATCTAATGTCCAAAAATTTATGCACTTGCGGAATTAAACGTACTTTATTATAGCGTTTCAAGCATTTTGAAAACACTTCATCAGCAAAGTTTATTGCTGGTAATATTTCATTATTAAGCGTTTGCGGCTGTAATATTAGCTCAAAATCATATTTTTTAGCGAGGTTTACAGCAGCAATTAATTCTTCCTCTGTCACTTCTTCATTAAAAACAGCTTTGGCAAACAAATCGATCTTCTTATTTTCTCTTGCAATTTGGAAAAATTTATCATGTTTTTCAAAAGTATTACTTATGCCCGTAGCTGATGGAAGCTTAATATCAGCAGAAATAATATCCACATAATTAAGAATTTTATATAGTTCATCAGCAAGTGTAGCATTGGTTTCAAGATAGTATTTTGTATCAATAAGCGGAATAAAAGATTTTAGGAAATCCGCATGCAATAACGGTTCTCCACCTGTTAAAGATATTGAATGAATAGAAGTTAAATCAAACTCTTTTTTTACAAACTCAGACAATTCTTCAGGGGAGTATACAAAATTTGCATTCTCATACATATAATCCGTATCACAATACTTGCAAAGCAGATTACAAGCACAAAATCTAATAAATAATTGTCTGACTCCAACATAAGGACCTTCACCTTGGGTTGAAACAAACATTTCCTTTATTCTTGCTATTTCACTTTCCATCAAATACTCTTTCTTAAATTATTTGAATCTAACTTAGCGAGTTTTCTATATAAATCAATTTCCTCTGATGATAGGTTTTCAGGAATTTTAATTTCTACAGTAATAATCAAGTCGCCTTTTACTCCGTTTTTAGTAATTCCTTGACCTTGAAGTCTGAATTTTTGACCTGAATTGGTGTTAGGAAGAATTTTCATTGTAATTTTTCCATCAGCAACAGGAATTTCGATATCTGCACCCAAAACAGCTTCATAAGGTGTTATAGGAATTGTTCTCAAAACGTTATTACCATCATACTTAAAATTAGAATTATTTTCAATTTTTATAAGCAAATACAAATCACCGTTTTTCCCGCCATTAATTCCAGGATTACCTTCTCCT
>CALURS010000050.1 GCA_944323215.1 Candidatus Gastranaerophilales bacterium
ATAATATAAAAAATACAGTTAAAAATACAAAAGTTGTGGTTGGAGAAAAAATAATAAATAAAAATAAAAGCAATCTGCCAGCTTCATTAAATAATAAAAAAGCCGTTAAAATAACATTTTTAGGCGGAGTTGGAGAAATTGGGAAAAATATGACCGCAATTGAATATGATAACGAAATTATAGTTGTTGATGGAGGAATTGCGTTTCCAACAGGAGAATTTCCTGGAATAGATCTTGTTTTGCCGGATATTTCATATTTAATAGCAAATAAAAATAAAGTAAAGGCATTAATAATTACACATGGGCACGAAGACCATATTGGAGGATTACCTTACATCTTGAAAGAGCTAAAAGTTCCAGTTTACGGAACTTCCATGACTCTTGCATTAGTAGACAACAAGATGCAAGAACATAAAATAGATTATAAAGCTGTTAATGTTAAACCAAAAAATCTTTTAAAATTGGGAAATTTCCAAATAGAGTTTATTAAAGTTAGTCATTCTATTGCCGGTTCATTAGCGCTTTGCATTTCTACACCGGTTGGAAATATAATTCATACTGGAGATTTTAAAATAGATTTTCAACCAATAGATGGCATAATGACTGATTTAACAAGATTTGGAGAACTTGGGAAAAAGGGTGTAAATCTTTTATTGTGTGAAAGCACTAACGTTTGTAGGAAAGGTTATTCTATGAGCGAAGCAAAAGTTGGTAACGCTCTTGAAGAATTATTTGAAAAGTATATTGGTAAAAGACTATTTGTTGCAACATTTGCATCTAATGTTCATAGATTGCAACAACTTCTTTGGCTTGCAGAAAAATTTAAGAGAAAAGTTGCTTTTGCGGGAAGAAGCATGATAAATGTTACAGAAGCCGCCGCCAAAATTGGAGAACTATCATATAATAAGGAAATCATTATTGACATCGATAAAATAGACAAATACGCTAATGGAGAATTATTAATTTTGTGTACTGGAAGTCAAGGAGAGCCGCTTAGCGCGCTAACAAGAATGGCACATGGCGATTTCCAAAAAATCAAGTTAAGTGAAGAAGATGTTGTTATTTTTTCAGCATCTCCTATTCCTGGAAACGAAAAGGCGGTTTATAATGTTATTAATTCTTTATATAAGAATGGAGCTGATGTAATATATGATGAATTGGCAGATGTGCATGCTTCAGGTCATGCTTGTCAAGAAGAACTTAAAACACTGCATGCTTTAACAAATCCTAAGTTTTTTATTCCTATTCATGGAGAATATAGACATTTAAAACAGCATAAAGAGTTGGCTGTTTCAATGGGAATGAATCCTCGAAATATAATTCTTCCAGAATTAGGTATGCAAATTGAAATGGGAGAAAGTTATATTAAGCAAGCTGGATATGTAACGGCTGGAATAAGATTAGTTGATGGATATGGATTAGGAGATATGGAGAGTTCTGTTTTAAAGGAAAGAAAACAGCTTTCTGAAGAAGGAGTTTGTGTTGCAGTTGTAAATATAAAGTCTTTATCTGAAAATGATGGTTTTGATCCTTTTATTATTACGAGGGGGGTTGTTTACGATAAAGAGGCAGAAGCTTTTAATCAAGATGCTAGAAGTATTTTATTAAACACATTAAAGGAACAAGACTTAGGGAGTTTTGATCCAAATGAAATAAAAAACAATATAAAAAAAGTTCTATCTAATTTTATTTATAAAAGAACGAAGCGAAGGCCAATGATTTTAACAGTTTTATTGATGGCATAAAATAATTTATTATTTTTGCTCGTGGTTTAATTGTTTTATTGGTTGGCTCCTGTAATCGTAAGTTGAAGTGATAGGATTATTTATTCCAAAAAGTTCAACTAAAATTGCGTCTTCGCCTATTTTGCATACTTGAGAAAAAGGAATAAAAAGTTCGTTTCCGCCTTTTAGCATACTAAAAATTGACTTATTTCCTGGAACTACTAATCCACTTATTTGACCAGTTGACAGTGTTATAACAATGTCGACGATATGGCCTAAGCGAGTTCCATCAACAATATTTATCACTTCTTTACATCTTAAATCTAAAAAAGAGGATTCCAATTTTATAATTCCTTATATTTTATATATGCTTAATTAATTGAATTTACCACAAAATATTATGTAAATTTACAAAAAACAACAAAAAAATTGATATTAAATTATCATATATTTTGATTATATTGATTATTGGAGATATCATGTTAGTTTAAATAGTATGGTTTAATAAATTATTCATAAATTTTCATCTAATAACAATATATAATATATAAATGAATTTATTTGACAAAAAAATTTTTTTATGGTATTTTAAACTAACTAAAGTTTAAAATATTGATTTTTTTAATGTTTTTACACATGATAAGTTTTGGGGGTAGAGTATGAGTATTAAAATAAAAGCTATAACAACGATTTTGGCATTTATTTTAGTTTCCGTAGTTTGTTTGGTGTGTGCTTTTGCGCTTCCAAATGCTGATGCAAACTTGAACGGTAATTTAAATTATGAAAATACAGCTTCTATTACTGTATCAGAAAATATAAGTTCTTATGGAACTGCGACTGGCAGTGGTGTATATCGAATAGGTGAAACTGTAACATTGAATGCGCAAACAAATACAGGCAATGAATTTTTAGTTTGGGCAACGTCAACAGATCCGGAAACAATGGAAATTTTGTCTGCAGATCCAAATTATTCCTTTACTTTTAAACTAGATTCTCCAAGAGAATATTATGCAATTTTTAATCAAACTACTACCGAAAATTTATTTTTCAATAATAGTTATTATACTTTGTATAATGAAGCGAAACTTGCAGAATTTTCTCTTTATTATAGCCCATCCTCACATGTAGATAGCATTGAGAAAATAATAGTTGATTCTTCATCGATAAAATACAAAGTTTATTCAATATCATCGACTGCATTTTCAGGTGATGCTATTCAATCAGTAGTTATTCCTGAAAATATATTTATTATAAAAGATGGTGCATTTTCAAGTGCTGTTAATATTGTTTCTGTTAGGATAGATTCTCCTAATATTGCAATTTTAGATGTTTCAAATAGCGGGCTTTTGAGTTATTCGCAAACAGTATATGTAAAAAAAGGGTTGAATGTTGGGAATTATATTAATGAAAATTTTAACAAAATGGAAAGTAGTTCTATGAGCGAATATTATGAGTACAGAAGGAACTACAACAGCAGTTTAGTATTTCAACCCATTAATACAATAAATCCGCTTATTGCTAATGACTCTTATAATACGGTTGAAGGAGCAGAAGATCATGTAGCCTATATGATTGGTAATGGCTCTACAACAGAAGCAAACGGATATACCGGAGTTGGCGAAACTATTCAAATACCAAATACTTATCGAGGGAAGCCAGTTGTAGCAGTTTCTCAATATGCTTTTAAAAGTTTAAGCAATATAAGATCGTTGTCATTTGGTGACAATATAAAATATATTGGAGATTATGCATTTGCAGAGTGTGAAAGAATTAAAAGAGTATATATTAGAGAAAATATTCATACTATTGGTGCCCATGCTTTTGAAAAAATTAGTTACTTAGAAGATATTGATATTTACGCAAGCAACATTGGAGACTATGCTTTCTATGAATCTTTCTATCTTGGTAGGGGATATTCACTTTTCTTTGGGAATAGTGTTATAAATATCGGCAATTATTCGTTTGCTTATACTTACGGAAGCGGGGATTTAATTATTCCTGATTCGGTAAAAACTATTGGTGAAGGAGCATTTGATTATTGGTACTCTTTTTCAAGTATCGCAATGATAAAAATAGGAAATTCTGTTGAAACAATAGGGAAATATGCATTTAGGAGAGTTGGCTTTGAGGGTTCGCGCAAATTGGATTTAAATTTGCAATCAATTAAACATATTGGAGAAGGTGCATTTACTGCTTGTAAATGGATTCGCGAGATTATTATTGGAGCAAATTTAGAAAGTGTTGGGTTAAACGCATTTGGGGCGTGCTCTATTACTTCCATAATAATTGATAGTCCATTAATTAGTGATTCATCTATATTAGACTCTTCATTATTAACCAGTGCAGATGTTGTTTATGTAAAAAATGGTTTGACAATAGGTAGTTATTTATTAGATAATTTTACAGTGAGAATTAGTGATAAGAATGAATATGATCTTTATTACAGAAATGCTATAGCAAATTTAGTTTTTCAACCTATTAACACATCAAGTCCAACAACTGGGGATGGAACCTATAATACAACAGAAGGTGCAGTTGATCATGTTGCGTATATAATTGGAACAGGTTCAACAACGCATGGCAATGGTTATACAGGAATTGGAACAATAATTAATATTCCAACCAGCTTTAAGGGTAAACCTGTTGTAGGAATAGGACAATACGCATTTGCAAATGCAGAAAATATAACAGAAATAAATGCAGATATTCATTTTCCAAATTTAAAACTTATAGGTGGTAATGCATTTTATAATTGTAGAAACATATCATCTTTTGAAATTCCAAATTCCATTAGCAATATAGAGGCTAATGCCTTTGATGGTTGCGTTGGATTAATATCGATTACAATTTTTGAGTCTGTATTAAATATTTCTGAAAATGCTTTTATAAATTGTATAAATCTATCAACTGTTATTATTGATTCGGAAGAAATAGCCAAATTAGATAATTCAACCAGTGAATTAATAAGTTATGCAGGGGTTGTTTATGTTAAAACTGGATTAAGTGTTGGGGCATATATAACTGGATCATTTACAAAACAAGCAACAAGCGATAAATCAGGCTATGATATGTATTATAAAACATCTTTATTGGGACTAGTTTTCCAACCAATAAACACATTAACTCCAGCTAGCGGGGGGTCAAGTTATAACACAACTGAAGGGACAAGGGAGCATGTTGCATATATGATTGGAACTGGATCGTCCACATCAAGCAATGGATATAACGGAACAGAAACAACAATTAACATTCCAGCAACATTTAAAGGAAAGCCAGTTGTGGCAATTGGGAACAATGCTTTTAGCAATTTGACCAGTCTAACGACCATAAACATACCAAATTCAGTGACAACCATAGGTAGCAACGCATTCAATGGCTGCAGTGGCTTATATACAGTAACAATAGATTCCGGCGATATTTCGAACCTTACTTCAGCAGATAGCCATTTGCTTAGCTATGCAGAAGTTGTTTATGTTAAAACGGGATTAAGTGTTGGGGAATATATAACTGGATCATTTACAAAACAAGCAACAAGCGATAAATCAGGCTATAATATGTATTATAAAACATCTTTAAGTGGTTTAGTTTTCCAACCAATAAACACATTAACTCCAGCTAGCGGAAATTCAAGTTATAACACAACCGAGGGGGCAGGGAACCATGTTGCATATATGGTTGGAACCGGATCATCAACATATGGTAATGGATATAACGGAACAGGAGAAACAATTAACATTCCAGCGACATTTAAAGGAAAGCCAGTTGTGGCGATTGGGAACAATGCTTTTAATAGTTCAACAAACTTAACTAGTCTAACTTTAACAAATGCAACAAATATAAAAATTATAGGGGGGTCTGCCTTCGAGGAATGCACGGGATTTACTGGAAGTTTAAAAATACCTGATTCAGTAACAGCAATTTATTCATTTGCCTTTAGAAATTGTACAGGTTTTATAGGAAGCTTAATAATACCAAGTTCAGTAACAATAATTGAACATGGGGCATTCTATAATTGTACAAGTTTTACAGGAAACTTAACTATACCAGATTTAGTAACAACAATAGGTACTTCTGCATTTAGTGGTTGTACAGGCTTTACAGGTAATTTAACAATTGGAAGCTCAGTAGAAGTAATAGGCGATGGAGCGTTCTATGGCTGCAGTGGTTTTACGGGTAATTTAATAATACCTGATTCAGTAATAATAATAGAGAGCAATGCTTTTAGCGGATGTAGTGGCTTTACAGGGGATTTAATAATTGGAAATGCAGTGGAAACGATAAATAACGGGGCTTTTTTTGGGTGTAATAATTTAAATACTGTAACAATAAATTCGGGATATATTTCAAATTTGTCTTCATGGGAAAGCCATTTGCTTAGCCATGCACAAGTTGTTTATGTTAAAACGGGATTAAGTGTTGGGGAATATATAACTGGATCATTTACAAAACAAGCAACAAGCGATAAATCAGGCTATGATGAATACCGAATTACATAACGAAATAATTTATAAAAATATGTCAGAAAATAGTTGACATATTTTTTTTTATGTGTATAATAATGCTAGCAATCTTGATAAAAGAGTGCTAGCAATATTTTTTAAATCGTTGCATATCATATTTATTAGAGGCTAAATTGAAATTAAGTAAAAGGAAAAATGACATTTTAATAGCAATTATAGAGGATTATATTAAAGATGATAGTCCTATTACTAGTAATGTTGTTAAAGAAAAGCATCTTCCAGATGTTAGTTCTGCAACTCTTAGGGCTGAACTTAATGCACTAGAAGCCATGGGGTTTTTAAAACAACTTCATACTTCTGGAGGAAGGATTCCAACAACAGAAGGATATAGATATTATGTAGAATTTTTGTTAAAAGATTTTAAACTAGAATCTTCAAAAATAGAGAGAGTTAGTGATATTCTTAAAGAAAGAAGCAGGTCTGTTAATGAAATTATTTCAGAGTTAGCTAAAATTATTAGTGAAGTAACGAACTATCCAACTGTTGTAATGATGAACGGGTATGATAATTTTGTTATAGAAAATATAAAAATTATTTCTCTTATAGATGATAGTGGAATTGTTTTAATAGAAACTCGAAATGGAATAATAAATTGCGGAATAAAAACTCGTGCAAATCAAAAATCATGTGATGATGCTAGCAGATTGTTAACTAGAAAATTTCAAGGATTAAGCGTTGGACAAATGATTGAAAAAATTGTTATTTATGGGGAAGAAATTAACAAACAAATTAATGATTTTAGTTTAATAGTTGATGGATTAATTGAGGGATTTAAAAAGCTTGCGAATTCAAAACCGTTTGGGATAAAAACTTCAACGAAATTGCTAGATAGCGGAGAAGAAAAAACTGTTAAAGCATTTAAAAACACACTAGAAATCGTTGAAAATGAAAAAAAGTTAGAGGATTTTCTGCATACAAATGAAGATGATTTAAGCTTTGATTTAACAGAAGAAGATGATGAATTTAGTGGTTTGGCAATAGTTAAAGCACCGCTTAAAATTTCTGGCAAACAAGTTGGCACAATTGGGGTTTTTGGACCACAGCGAATGAATTATTCTACTATTGCATCGGCATTAAAATTTCTTATAAATGAGATTGAAAATATGGATAAATTGGAGGATAAAAATGAATAAAGATATTAATAAGGAAAAGAAAAAAGTAGAGGAAGATGAAAAAACTTGTTGTTGTGGACATGAGGTAGAAGGCAAGGAAAATGAAGATAAAAACAGTGGATGCGAATGCAAAAATGAATATTTAGAAATGGCTCAGAGAATTCAAGCAGAGTTTGATAATTATAGAAAACGGTCGAACGATATATTAAAAAGCATTAGAATTGATGGAGTTATTGAAGCAGTTAATAAATTCCTTCCGGCTTTAGATTCTATTAAAAAAGCAAAAACAATGATAAAAGATGAAAAAGTTTTAGAAGGAATCGATTTAATTGAAAAAGAATTTAACAATTCATTAAAATCATTAAACATTGAAGAAATTTTGGCTGAAAACGAAATATTTGACCCAAAATTTCATAATGTTGTTGCTGTTAAAAATGATAATTCGCTTGATGATGGCATTGTAACAGATGTTTATCAAGCTGGTTATAAAATTGGTGATAGAGTTTTACGATATTCCCAAGTTGTCGTTAACAAAATCCAAAAAAAAGATTAAGTAAAAGGAGAATGTATTTATGAGTAAAATTATTGGAATTGATTTAGGAACAACAAATTCATGCGTTGCTGTTATGGAAGGTGGGCAACCTACTGTTATTCCAAATTCTGAAGGGGGAAGAACAACACCTTCTGTTGTTGCCATTAATAAAGATGGTGAGCGATTGGTTGGGCAAGTTGCTAAAAGACAAGCAGTTGCTAATCACGAAAACACAATTTCTTCTATAAAAAGAGAGATGGGGACAGATCACAAGGTTTCTCTTGGGGGAAAATCTTATACTGCACCAGAAATTTCTGCTATGATTCTTTCGAAATTGAAGGCTGATGCAGAAAGTTATTTGGGAGAAAAAGTTACACAAGCTGTTATAACCGTACCGGCATATTTCAACGATAGTCAAAGACAGGCAACGAAAGATGCAGGTAAAATTGCAGGTCTTGAAGTTTTGAGAATAATAAATGAGCCAACAGCAGCTTCGCTAGCATATGGGCTAGATAAAGGTGAAAATAAAAACCAAAAAATATTAGTTTACGATTTAGGAGGGGGAACATTTGATGTTTCAATTCTTGAAATAGGAGATGGGGTATTTGAAGTGTTGTCTACAAATGGAAATACTAGATTAGGTGGAGATGATTTTGACAATCGAATTATTGATCTTTTGGTTAATGAATTTAAAACTAAAGAAGGTATAGATTTATCTAAAGATAAACTTGCAATGCAAAGATTAAAAGAGGCAGCGGAAAAAGCAAAAATTGATTTATCGTCATCTGCAAAAACAACGATTTCACTTCCATTTATTACAGCTGATGCAACTGGTCCAAAACATCTTGAATACGATTTAACGCGCGCAAAGTTTGACAGTATGACAAGTGATCTTGTTGACAAAACAATAGAATGTACAAAAAAAGCTATGGCTGATGCCAAGTTATCATATTCCGACATAAATAAAGTTATTATGGTTGGAGGATCAACAAGAATTCCTGCAGTTTTTGATGCTGTTAAGAAACAAACAGGCAAAGAACCATATAAAGGTATAAATCCTGATGAATGTGTTGCAATTGGAGCTGCAATTCAAGCTGGAGTTTTGGGTGGTGATGTTAAAGATGTACTATTGCTTGATGTTACACCATTATCACTTGGAATTGAAACTTTAGGAGGAGTGTTTACAAAATTAATTAATAGAAACACAACCATACCTACTAAGAAATCTCAAATCTTTTCTACTGCAGCTGATAACCAACCTGGAGTAGATATACATGTTCTTCAAGGAGAAAGAGAATTTGCAGCGCAAAATAAAACTCTTGGAAGATTTCAGTTGACAGATATACCTCCAGCTCCTAGGGGAATTCCACAAATTGAAGTTACATTTGATATAGATGCAAATGGAATAGTTAATGTTTCAGCTAAAGATCTTGGAACAAATAAGGAACAAAAAATAACAATTACAGCTTCATCTAATTTAAGCGAAGAAGAGATAAATAAAGCAATTAAAGAAGCTGAGGCACACGCAGAAGAGGATAAAAAACATAAAGAATTTGTTGAAACAAAAAACCAAGCTGATCAAATGGTTTATCAACTTGAAAAAATGTTAAAAGATAACGGCGAAAAACTTTCTGATGAAGATAAGAAAAAATTAGAAGAAGCAATTCAAAAAGCTAAAAAAGATTTTGAAACAGATGATATAGAAAAGCTTAAAAAATCACTTGAAGAATTAACACAAATTTCTAATGAAGTTTTCACAAAAATGTATCAGTCTGCATCTTCTCAAACATCAAATGATTCGGATAACAGCACAAATTCTAACAATGGCGATAATCCGGAAGAGGTTATTATTGATTAATATCAATATAAGTGGAAACCACTTAAAAAGAATAATATTTAAGTAGTTTTTGAATATAAAAGGCGATAACAATGGCAAATAAAGATTATTATGAAATTTTAGGCATTGATAAGAAAGCGAGTGCAGATGAGATAAAAAGTGCATATCGCCGTTTAGCAAAAAAATATCATCCGGATTTAAATAAAGATGATAAGGGTGCTGCTGAAAAATTTAAGGAAATTAATGAGGCTTACGAAATTTTGGGAGATGAAAAGAAAAGGGCTAATTACGATCAATACGGGAATGCAGAAGGACAGCCAAACTTTGGAGATTTTTTTGGAAATCATGGAGGGTTTAGTGGAGGCTTTAGTGAAGGGTTTGGCGGTTTTGGTGATATCTTTAATGATTTATTTGGCGCTTTTGGAGGTAGAACATCAAGAACGATAGAAAGAGGTGAAGACATTGATGTTCAAATAAATTTATCTTTTGATGAATCGGCATTTGGAACATATAAAGAGATAACAATACCAAAAGTTGAAAAATGCTCGGATTGTAAAGGGACAGGGGCTCAAAATGGAAAAGAATTTTCTACTTGTTCAACTTGTAGAGGCAAAGGTCGTGTTAGATACACCCAGCAAACTATTTTTGGAACAAGCATTCAAGAGGGGCCTTGTAAAGATTGTAATGGCACAGGCAAAATAATTAAAGAAAAATGTTCTGCTTGTTCTGGAAAAGGATATAAAAAAATTACTAGAAGCGTTAAAGTTAAAATTCCAGCTGGCATTGATAATGGACAAACAATAACAATGAGAGGTGAAGGTAATGCGCCTTTTAGGGAAGGTGTTAATGGAGATTTAAGAATTCATATTAAAGTTTCACCTCATAAGGTTCTTGTTAGAGATGGTTTTGACTTACATCTTGAGTTATATATACCCTTTACATTAGCATTGCTTGGAGGAAAAGTTGTTATTCCTACATTAAATGGGGAGTATAATCTAGACATTAAAGAATTAACACAAAGTGGCACTATTATGCGACTTAAAGGGAAAGGCATAAAAATGTTGAATAGAGATAGTTATGGAGATTTAATAGTTACAGTTAAAATAGAATCGCCAAAAGCTATTGATAAAAAAAGCAAACTTCTATTAAAAGAAATTGAACAACAAATCCCTAACCAAAATTATATTAAATACGAATCATATTTAAAAAAAATAAATAAACCTTAGTCTATTCTTATTGAAACTAATATAAAAAGGAACTTTACTTTATGTGTAAGTTCCTTTTATTTTTTTTGCTAGTTTCAAAATGGTTTAACCTTAATGGTTTATTTTTTTAAAATTCTTTTGGAGAAAATAGATGATTAATATATAATAAAAATAGACAAAATAATACAAAATGAGACAAAAATAAAAAACAATATTTGTTTTGGGGGATAAATATATGAGTTTAAAGAAAAAGCTAACAGCCTTAATAACAATGTTTGTATTAGTAGTGGTAATGGCAATAGTTGGGGTA
>CALURS010000051.1 GCA_944323215.1 Candidatus Gastranaerophilales bacterium
TTTTGCAAAATTTAATCAAGAAAATCAGGACTCAAAATACGTTTGCGTACTAAGAGATGTAAGTGAACAGAAGAAAGCAGACCGACTGAGAGATGATTTTATAGCAACCTTGACCCACGACTTAAGGACTCCTCTGCTTGCTGCAATCCAGACATTAAAATTTTTCTTAGACGGGTCTTTGGGTGCAATTACTGATAAACAAAGATTACTTATCTCGACAATGCTAAAAAGTAATGAAGATCTGTTAGGTTTAGTAAACGCTTTATTAGAAGTGTTCAAATATGATGCGGAGAAACTTGTCTTACAAAGGTCAAATTTTGTATTCAATGAACTTGTCACTCAAATCTATAACGAATTAAAACCTTTAGCTGATAAAAAAGAGCTTAACTTTATCTTTAATGATAGTGATGAAGATTTGATAATAAATGCAGATAAAACAGAGCTAAGGCGTGTAATATGTAATTTATGCGGAAATGCAATAAACTACACGCAACAGAGCGGTGAAGTAAAATTAACAATCAAAGCAGAAGAAAACGATTTGATATTTTCAGTATCGGATAACGGAAGTGGAATTCCACAAGAGGATGTACCGAATTTATTTCAACGATTTTCCCAAGGTACAAGTGTCAAGCGTTCTACAGGAACAGGGCTTGGATTATATTTATCAAGACAAATAATAGAAGCACATGGTGGGAAAATATGGCTTGATACAATGCTAAATAAAGGGAGCGAATTTTCATTTCTGCTTACCGATGTAATCGTAAAACGTAATAAAAAAGAAGTAGGAACAGTTGTATGATAAAAGTTTTACTGGTAGAGGATCATATATTAGTTAGAATGGGTTTAAGTTTGTTACTGGAAAAGAGTGACAAAATCGAGCTAATTGGTGAAGCTGAAGACGGGATACAGGGAGTAAGCCTTGCAAAAGAGCTTAATCCTGACGTAATTTTAATGGATATAGGACTTCCGGGGATAGATGGTATAAGGGCTACCCGTAAAATTAAAGAAATTAATCCAAAGATAAAAGTTTTAATTTTCACATCCAGAGACAGTGAAAAGGATGTATTTGAAGCCTTCGGAGCAGGAGCCGACGGTTATATAATGAAGGGAGCTTCTCCTGAACAGACTATTTCTGCCATAGAAACCGTAAACTCAGGTGCAGCTTGGCTTGATAGTGCAATAGCAAAACTTGTACTTAACAATATCAATAACCCAAAACCAAGTTTATCAAAAAGCGGTGTAACAGAAGTTACAAACAATAATGCCGGTAAAACACAGTATGGTTTGACCGATAGAGAAATGGATGTATTAGAATTGATGGTTAACGGATTATCCAACAATCAAATCGCAGAAAATCTTGTAATCACTAAAGCGACGGCTAAAGCACACGTACATAGTATATTACAAAAACTTTGCGTTGGTTCAAGAACTCAAGCAACAATCACAGCAATGAAAGAAGGGCTTGTTTAATGCTATCCGAATTAGCCGGACTATATATGATGATGAAAGTTAAACTTTCAAATATTGAAATTCCATTCATACGAGAAAATCCGCCGGCAGTGAAAGAGTATGAGCACCGACAAAAGGCTGACAAACAAGAATTAAAAGAAGAATATGAAAAATCTAAGATGCCCGAATCCGGTTTTATGCTGCGTTCGGAGTATGAAGAAAAATCTTTAAGCAAAGATAAAAACACAGTTGAAATAGAACCTGCACAAGTACCCAAAGAATATGGAATGAAATACGTTCCTGTTCCTAAGTATAAACTAGTTAAATACAATTTATCCCCTGGTTTTACAGAGCTGCAAATTCCAAGAAGGTTAAATTTTGACAGAGAAGTAAACGGACAGGGTATCATTTCATCAGATTTTAGCTTTATGGTTTATCCAGCAATCCATTATTACGCTTCCGCAGATTGTACAACCACTGACTTATATGTCATTCCGCTTGACGAATCGCTATCCAAATTAGAACGAGCTAAACGAGCAAACGTAATAAGACGAGAGAGTCAACCAATTTTATCAACCTCTAAAGATATCGACACTCCGTATATTTTTAGAACACTAACACCTGTTGATTTCACACCTGACAACAAAAAACTTTTAATAAAAGAAAAGACAGGATACAGATTTGACGGAATTTGGAAAACCGAACTATGGATATATGACTTTGAGAATAAGCAAGCAACAAAGCTTCCGGAAGTAAGGGATGCAATATCAAATTATTGGGCTCAGGCAAAGGGTGCAAACCTTGATGAAAGCCGCTGGGATATATATCCGATGGGATTTGATGAAAATAACCAAGACAGAATAATAGTTTGTGCATACGCATATACAGGTAAAGCACCAATATTTTTAGGCACTTGGAGTATTGATACCAAAGGTGATTACAGTAAACTACAAGCACTAAATGGTTCTTCACTTCCTATAAGCATTGTCGGGTACAAGCTTGAATATGATGGAAACGAAACAAGAGAATTTACTGAGTCCGAGCAAGAAAGACTTGATAAACAAGAAAAAGAAAGTAAAAAACAGGAAGAAAAATTAAAAAAAGAGCAAGAAAAAATTCTTGAACAAAATTATAAACTTGAACTATATAAAAAAGAAATGGAGTACCTGTTTAAAACCCAAGAATTACGAAAAGAATATAAAGGTAATGGAAAAACATATACAGGAGAAACAGGAGCAGATTCTTTGTAATAATCTATAGCCCAATTAACTATAATAATTAAATAAAGGATAATTGTCTTTTTTCTACTTCTAATGTAAACTTATTACAAGACAGGAGAGGTTTTTAAATGAGTAGTATAGAACAAATAATAAAGATTAATGAGGAACTAAAAGGAATATTTAATTTTATCAGAACGGATAAGGTAGTGAAGCCTGATTTTGATGAATACTTAGCAACAATAGGAGCAAAATCATTAACGGCCTCTCAAATAGAAAAAGTATTTCTTCCATACATTTTTGAACGAGCAATAGGAAAAGAATCAAAACCTGTTATAGAAATGTTCATCGAATCAAGCGAAGTAAAAAATCCTGATATAGCAAAAGCTATGGAAGATAATATCTACTCTGTATTTTTAATAAAAAAAGTACTTAAAAACGGTTTCGAACTGTATAACTTAATAAACGAGAAATTATATACAGTAAACTCCTTAACAAAGATGACAAATTTGCGAGGGATATATGCAGGTCAATTTGTAATAGCAAGAATTTTCAGCTATCAATCCGAATACTATTTGGTAGAAATTGCTAATGTTTTACATGAATCTCAAAAAGGTGAAGCTTATAAATACGCAGTAATGAAAGCCGTACAAAACCCTGAATTAGTATATAAAGATAATCCAGAAAAAGAAAAAGAAATTCGTGAAAATATTTCTGATATGTACAAAAAATTTATCAAGAAATTTGATACAGATGAGATAATCACATCAAACAAATATGCTGATGATATAATCGGCTCATTCTGCGATGATGAAGTTGGCGATTTAAGAGACAAAATAGTTCCTGTAAACGAATATAAATATTTCGACGTACCAGAATTAAGAAACACATATAATAATTTTATGGAGAACTCCGTAGGCGGATTTGCAACACACAATGCCACTTACGATGTAGGTATTGTATTTGACAAAGAAAAAGGACTTTACGCAATACCATTCTATCAAACCTTCTGTAAAATATTTGAAGGTGAAAATGTTGAAAACAAAGAAGCTTGTATCAAATATTTCTTAACAAATGATGCTGTTTCAGACAGATTACTAAAACGTGTTGCGGATAAATACAAAAACTTTATGAGCGTTATAAATGAGGTAATGAATACAAATTATACATTTAACGAACTTATTAAAACTTATAAATCGTATTATCTGGAACACAATATGTATTCATCGGCAACAGTATTATATAGCTCACAAGCTTTCAGCGGGACATTTGATTTTATGGAATCAATGTTGAACAAACCATCAACACCAAGCATTCCTAAGGATATTGGCAGAAATGACCCTTGCCCTTGCGGAAGCGGTAAAAAATACAAAAACTGTTGTATGAACGCAACTGTTAACGTATAAAGCTTAATTAAAATTAAAACGAATTAACTGTATCATCAATATTAATTTCACGCAGTCTTGGTTTTAATGGAAGGAATTCCTCATTTTGATTGTAATTATTTGGCTGCGTATAGATTAAAGCATCAACGGGAAGTTCATCAGTAATTACAGCATTATCTTTATTTTTATTTATTTTCTTAATATTGGTATCTAATTTTTTCTGAACATTGTCACTGGAAGCGGCTCCTTTTTTTTGAACAGTGTTTGATACATTATTAGTTTTTTCTTGATTATTATTAATAACGTTAACAGCAGGCTTAAGCTCTTGAGATTGATTTAGTTTATTATTTTCATTTTTGTTTGTTGTTACAGGGGTTGCAACTTTAGAATTGTTCTGAGTATTTTTTAAGTCAGAATCAGCCTTTTGCTCTAAATTCTTATCAATAGGCAATTGTTCATTATTTATAGCCTTTGGAGAAGAATTTACTTGAACCGGAGAAATTTGCTCCTCAATAATTTGTTGCTCAGGAGCTGTTTTTTTCTTAAACCATAAAAACCTGACAGGTTCTATATTATTATCTTGCTGTTGTTTTTCTAGTTCTTTTTGTCTTGCTTTTTCTTCTCTTTGGATTTCCCATTGTTCTTTTTGCTCTAAGTATTTTTCTCTTGCTTTGCCGTAATACTCACGAGTTTTAGCTGCCGGAATAACAGTTGCATCAACTGTTTCTTTTCTTAATGTTCTATATCTCTTAGTAAATACATTATCAATTGACCCATAATCTGTATGAATCATATTCGGTTCAAGCAGTTTTTGTTCAGCAGTTAATAGAGTATCTTGAATACTTTGAGCAACACGAGGTGCTAAATAAACCGAATAGTCCTTCATTTTTTGTAACTGCTCTGTTTGCGGTGAATATCCAATGGGAACAATTCTGTTTTCAACAGTGCTTATTGTCTTTTGATAGGTCTTTGACCATACAATTTGTTCTTTATTTGTATCAATAATAACCGTATAAATATTAATCTTAAGAGCCGGATCGAGAGCCGATGATCCTGGGATTTCAAAGAATGTCCACCAAGTTCTCCGCATTATATAATTGTTAGCATCAATCGTTGAAGTAAGTAACATTACAAGATTTGTATTATACAAGTTAGCAACCTTTTTAGCAAAGTTAAAATCAAGAATATAGTACCTTCTAAAATCATCCATAGCTTTAGCCGCTGATTTAGTAAGCCAATAATCCTTAGTAATTCTGTTTCTGACATCAGTAACAGTTGGGGCGTGCATATAATGAGTCTTATTGATTTCATTAACAATATAAGGCGTAAAGAACTCAGCTGTGTTAGAATAAACAGCCAAATCAATTGGAGTTGGTGCAACAATAGTATCCGGAACAGGAACAATCAAATATCCATCTTTTGCACAACAAAAACCGCCTGAAAAAATCAGGCACACAACTAACGCAAAATATTTCAATCCCTTCCTCATACCTTGATTATATCACAGGTTTTAAATAATGACACTAAACTATTAATAGGAAATTCTTAAGAATTTTGCTCTTTAGCAATTTGAGCTTTGGCAGATTTCCATAATTCATCAAATTCTTGATACGAATACTCTTGAAGCGGTTTTGTAGCAAGTTTTTCCATCATTCTAAATCGTTTAATAAACTTACGATTTGCACTAATTAATGCTTGTTCGGCATCAATTTTATGCCACCTAGCAAGATTAACCGTAGCAAAAAAGATATCCCCCATTTCATCTTCCATAGACTCACGATTACCTTCGGACACGGCTCTTGCAAATTCTCTATATTCAGATTTTATACAATCAAGCAAAGACTTTTCGCAATCCCATTCAAATCCTGTTTTAACAGCACGCTTAGAGATTTTTTGAGCAGACATTAAAGCAGACTGAGACTTTGAAATCCCATCCATAGCAGATTTTCGTTCGGGTTTTTCTTCTTTTTTTAACAACTCCCAATTATTTAGAATTTCATCAGTTGAATTAACTTTCGTATCACCAAAAACATGAGGGTGCCTGTGTATAAGTTTTTTAGTAAGCTCCCCTGCCACATCTTCAATATCAAACTCTCCGTTATCTTTAGCAATTTGAGCGTGTAAAACAACCTGTAACAAAACATCGCCAAGTTCTTCTTTAAGTCCTTTTATATCATCGTCATCAATCGCATCAACTGCTTCATAAGCTTCTTCAAGCATATTAGGTCTTAGAGTTTTATGGGTTTGCTTTCTATCCCACTCACAACCGTTTTCACTTCTTAAAGTTGCAATAACATTTATCAATTCTTCCATTTTCGGATATGACATAATTTGCCTCTATAAAATAGTAATATTATCTCTAGTTATAACCGCATCATAATTCTTATATCCAAGAATTTTCATAATATCATCAGAATGACATCCAATAATTTTTTTGATATCATCAGACGGATAATTAACCATACCTCGTGCAATTTCCTCTCCAGATTCATCGAGAATGGAAACAACTTCCGCCTGTTTAAAGTCGTTTATAACCTTTGTAACTCCAATAGGCAAAAGACTTTTTTTCTTATCAATGATAGCTTCTTTAGCTTTAGCATTAATTTGAATTTTACCTATAATATTAGTAGCATAGCCAATCCAGCGTTTTTTTCTGCTAAGACTTTCTTCATTAGGCAAAAATACAGTACCCACATCATCATTATTAAAAATCTTACCGATGATATAAGGAATTTTACCGTTAGTAATAATAACTGTACCGCCGGAGCGAGTGACCACTTGAGCAGCTTGAAGTTTGGTTTTCATCCCGCCTCTGCCGCCTTCGGAAGCATCCGTACCATAAGATAAAATTTCATCATTTACCTCAGGTACAACTTTTATAATTTTTGCATTAGGGTTTGTTTTAGGATTATCGTTGTATAAGCCGTCAATATCAGATAAAAGAACCATCAAATCAGCATCAAGTTCGCTTGCAACAAGTGCAGATAATTTATCATTATCAGAAAAACAAACAAGCCTTTCTGTCATCAGATCATCTAATTCTATGGTAGAAACCGTATCATTTTGATTAATAATAGGCACAACACCAAGTTGAAGTAATCTTGTTAAAGTCGTTCTCAAGCTTAAATATTTTTTTCTTGAGTGAAAATCATCTTCTGTTAAAAGTATTTGAGCAACAATGACCCCAAAAGTATCAAACCCTTGGGAATAAATAGACATCAACTTGCCTTGACCGATAGCAGCACATGCCTGCTTAATCGCCACGCCTTCCGTCGATTCCAAGCCCAATCTTTTTTTTCCGAGTCCAACAGCACCTGAGGTAACTAAAATCACTTCTCTACCTGATTTTACAAGTCTTGAAATATCTTCAATGAACGAGTAAATCCTTGATAAAGCAATCTCGCCGTCATCATTTCTTAAAACATTTGTGCCGACCTTTATAACTACTCTTTTAGCATTGTTAATCTTGGATTTAACCATTACAGCCCCATAACCTTTAATACTTCACTCATATTAGCAGATGCTTTTTTAACATCAGAATTAGAGAACTTGATAGCGTTATCAGGATCTTTTAATCCGTTTCCTGTAAGAATACAAACAATATCAGAGCCTGCTTTAACTTTTCCTTCTTTATGAGCTTTAATAAGTCCGGCAACAGATGCAGCACTTGCAGGTTCGGCTAAAATACCTTCGGTAGCTGCAATCATTTTGTAAGCTTCAACAATTTTTTCGTCACAAACACAACTTATTTCACCGTGACTTTCATCTCTAGCCGCTTCAGCCTGTTTCCAACTTGCAGGATTACCAATTCTAATCGCTGTAGCAAGAGTTTCAGGTTTCATAATTCTTTCACCTCTAACAATTGCAGCAGAGCCTTCTGCCTCATATCCCATCATCTTTGGTAATTGAGGAATAATTCCCAGATTATAGAATTCTTTGTACCCTTTCCAGTAAGCAGTAATATTACCGGCATTACCAACAGGTATAAAATGATATTCAGGAGCCTTGCCAAGTGCTTCACAAATCTCAAAAGCACCGGTTTTTTTTTTTTTATTTCTATACGGATTAATAGAATTAACAAGCGTGATAGGATGCTCCTCAGAAATTTTTCTGACATACTCAAGAGCAACATCAAAATTTCCATCAATTGCAATTATTTTTGCTCCGTACATCATTGCTTGAGATAACTTTCCAAGAGCGATGTATCCGTCAGGAATAATAATATAAGTTTCAAGCCCTGCTTTAGCCCCGTAAGCAGCTGCAGATGCACTTGTATTTCCTGTACTTGCACAAATTATTGCCTTAGAGCCGGATTCTTTAGCCTTGGTAACAGCCATTGTCATTCCACGATCTTTGAAGCTTCCTGTCGGATTGCAGCCTTCAAACTTTAAATATACATTTGCTTCTAACCCGATTTTCTTTGCTAAGTTATCAGCCTTTATTAAAGGAGTATTACCTTCATTCAAAGTCACAATTTCAGTTTTTTCATCAACAGGTAAATATTTTCTATACTTATCAATTAATCCTTTATACATTCTTCATTCCCTCTATATAGCTACTCTAATAAGACTGTTAACCGTACATTCATTAAATCCGGCAATAACTTTTCTTATATCATCTTCTTTACATAACTCGGTAATAACAATAACTTTAGCAGTATTGTTATCTTGAACACCCTTTTGAACAATGCTTTGCAAGCTTATATTATTAGCCGCACACAAGTTCCCAAATTTACCTATAATCCCTCGAGTATTTGGAGCAGTAAAGGATAAATAGTATTTATTATAAGTATCTTTGATATCAACAGGGATAGCAGCCTGTGTATGGTTACACCTCATCATAGGTAAAATATAATCCGTTCTGTCAAACTCGGATGCAATTGCCAAAATATCACCTACAACAGAACTTGCAGTAGGGAATTCGCCTGCCCCCGGACCTGAAAGCACAATTTTTCCAATAGGTGTACCCGTTATTTCAACAGCATTGGTAACATAATCAATATGTGCTAAGGTCAAATTGTTAGGCACAAGCATCGGATGAACTCTTACATCAGCATTACCACTTTCATCAATAGAAGCAAGTGCAATAAGCTTAATTTTGTGTCCTAGCTCATTTGCAGCTTTGATATCCTCAAGTTTGATTTTAGAAATACCTTCGCGGTAAACATTGTTGATAGAAACCCTTTTTCCAAATGCAATAGTAGCCAAAGTAGTAATCTTATACGCAGCATCAAAACCTTCAACATCACTTGTAGGATCAGCTTCAGCATACCCCATTTCTTGAGCTTCTTTTAGAACAACACTGTAATCAGCACCATCTTTATCCATTTTCGTTAAGATATAGTTCGTAGTCCCGTTAAGTATTGCTTGAATTTTAGTAATTTTGTTACCTGCAAGAATAGTTTTAACAGGCATTATAACAGGAATTCCGCCTGCAATAGCAGCTTCATATAATATAACTTTATTGTATTTTTCAGCAAATTCAAATAACTCTTTACCTTGCTTTGCAAGTAGCTCTTTATTAGCCGTTACAATATGCTTTCCATTCTCAATTGCTGTCTTAATGTAAGCAGAAGCAGGCTCTAGTCCGCCCATAAGCTCAACAACAATATCAATATCAGGATTTTTAATTATTTCATCAGGATTATCCGTAAGTAAGCCCTTATCCTTTTCATCAATATTACGAGGTTTTGTAATATCTCTAACCAAAATTTTCTTAATCTCAACATCGTCAAAATTTCTAAGCGTCTTATAAACCCCGCCCCCAACAGTTCCGAAACCTAAAATACCTATCTTTACTTTCGCCATAATAATCCTCTTTTTTATTTTAATTATACGATAAATATATTTTAAAACGTTTAGTAAAACAAAGATAAAGAACAACCCTTCACAAAAATTAACAATATTTTCTCTTGAAAAACAATTTCTTGATATAATGAAAGAAGTGAGGAAAAAATTATGTTAAAAGAATTTTTATGCTCCAAAATCCATAGAGCAACAATAACAGACTCAAATTTAGAATATGTAGGCTCAATAACAATAGATGAAGAATTAATCGAAAAAGCCGGAATAAGAGAGTGGCAAAAAGTTGATATATTAGACATCAACAATGGTGAAAGATTTCAAACCTATGTAATAAGCGGCAAGCGTGGTTCAAAATGTTTCTGCGTAAACGGAGCCGCAGCAAGAAAAGTACAAAAGGGTGATAAGATAATTATTATAGCCTATGGTTATTATACAGAAGAAGAATTAAAGAATTATAAACCGCAAATAGTGTTACTAAATGACAAAAACGAAGTAATGTCATGCTAGAGAAAAAGAAGAAAAAGACGACAACAAAGAAACGAGTAAAACTTGATATCAAGACAATGGGTGTTGATATAGACAAGAATGAGTATAGAGAAATTGTCTTATCAAACACCAATCGCCCCGAGAGTTTTTATAAATAGAATTAGTCAAGAATAGTAACAGATGAACCAGTACCATAGTTTTTGTTTTGGGAATAAACCCCGCTGCCAAAAGGTGTTTTGACGAACTGTTCTGAGTAGAACCCGTCCATAGCTGGTGAAAGACCTGTTGAAGTACCTGTAAAGTAGTTAGTAACTTTATCCCATAAGCTGGTTTTAGGCATGGAAGCTGGCGGATAGAAGGAGTATCCGTTGTTGGTACTATATGTATCATAATAAGTGCCCGGATTATTATAAACAAAGCTATTAGAGAGATTTCTATATCTATCACTAATTGTGCCTGGTATTCTTCTGCCATACATATTTTCTTCAAGTCGTTCTAGTCTGGAATTCAGGTTTTCATTATTATAACTTTTTTTAAACAGCGATTTTTCCATAGCAGATAGGTCATTTAGCCCGTTATAATTATTTCTGTAATAATTATGTCTATGCCTATAAGGGTGTCTTTGGTTAAAATAAGGGTTATAACTTTTTCCTATTGGAGTATAAGTTTTAACGCTTCTAGCAGCATATACTTGTGGTAGGAAAATCAGAACAGCAAAAAGAAAAGCAATAAATTTTTTCATAATAAACGATACTCCTTTAGTATAAGAATAAACTTGAAATAGAATAATTGAATTAAACTATTGGATAAAAGACAGGAGTAATATAAGTAAATAAAAAATTAAAAAAAA
>CALURS010000052.1 GCA_944323215.1 Candidatus Gastranaerophilales bacterium
CATTACATTCTATTCCTACAACAGCTAATGCCCCGTCCCAATCGTCTGGATAAGTTATCCCTTGCGATGCACAATATTCTGAGGCTGTTTGAACTGTGAATTTCCCAAACACCTCTGTACCTTTTACCATATCAATACCATCTATACTTAGGCGCACAGTACCATTTGGATATTCTTCTATGTCAAAGTCCATATATTCTGAAATTTTATCTAATATGGTATCTCTTGTATCTAACAAATTATTGGCTGTTAATGTTCCTGTTTGAGTTCTTGCCAATGAATCATTTACATTTGCTAATTGAGCAAATAAATCATTGATATTTTTTATATCTTCAGCGAAGGGTGAATCTGCAAGCTTTGCTGCATCTACACCATCACCCATTTGTGAATACTTTTGGTCTTGTAATTTCTCTGCCGTTGTATTCATTAATGATGTCAAGGTTTTTGATGCTTCTAAAAACTGAACTCGTGCTGTTGAATCAGTTGGATTATTATTCAAATCATTTAGTGCATCAAAAAATTTCTTTAATCCGGCATCTATACCTGTTCCATCCAATTCCTCAAATAAATCCGCTATATCTCCTATATTATTTTGTTGTTGCTCTAAACTAGCTAAACTTGCTAATGCATCTCTATATGCATTATCTAAATATTTATTTGTATCTCTTGTTATACCTGCTATTTGTACACCGGCTAATGAATCTATTTGGTTATATACATTATTTCCTATTGGTATTTCATTTGTCTTTGTTGCCAAATTTACTGTCTGCTTATGATAACCTATTGTATTCATATTTGCAACGTTATTTGATACCACTGATAAGGCATTTTCATTAACTTTTAGTGAATTTGAATTCATATTTAATGCTGATAGTAAACTTGCCATTTCTTATTCCTTTTTATACTTCTTCGTTTATTGTACTCATCGATAATTCTTTTAAATCCTTGTTTTCTCCCTTTCCATTATATATACTGCCTTGAGGGATAAAAGCTTCTATTATTAATCCTAATTTCTTATCTGATATATTTATTCCTGTTTTTAATAATTCGAAATTTATATATTGTTTCTTTTCTATTTCTGATGATAATTTTTTAAATGTTTCTTTATAGTTTTCTAATTTTTCTACATTTGGACTTTCTTCTTCTTTTGCTATTTCTATTACTTCCGATAATTTTTCTATACCGGGTTTCAGTTGATTAAACAATTCTGTCCTTTTTTCGTTCAATAACTTAACACGATTGTATAGTGTTATTATTTTGCTATCTATTCCCTCTAATTCTTCGTGCCGATTCTTCACTAATGCTTCTTTCTGCTCATCATAAACTTTACTTATCTCTTGGTAACAAGAGAGTTCTTGTTCTAAATGATTAATAATTTTCGTAATAATATTTTTCATAATTACACCGTTTGATTCCATTCAATTTACGCAAGATAATCAGCTATTACACTTCTGCCATATAATAATCCATATCTTATATCATCATCCGTGATATTTGATTCACCTGCATACCCTGCATACTTTCTTAATTCCACTAAATCAACTTTTTGTAACATGTTTTTGCTATTTTCTGTTTTTAATCCGATTTTTTCAGACTCCTCATTTGCACTAAAACCCTTATCAGACTTATATTTTAACCCTGTTGCGCTTGTTAAGTTTTGTAAACTTCCTATACTGTTTTGATTAATTGAAGAAATCATTTTTTTACTCCGATACTTACCATTTTTTTATTACAATTTTTGCTTTATTCTTGAACATATTTTTCCATCTGGGTATAAATTTGTTTTGCAAGTCCTATTGATGTTCTTGGATTATTAGCAATATCACGGCCCATTTCTTGAAAAATAAACGACTTAAATGTATCAAGATACGGTTGTTTTTCACCAAAAATCCCACCTGTTTTATCTACTGTATTATCCATTACAGAGAGCATTTTAGTTACAAATAGTGACTCAAATTCTTTTGCAACTTTATCTAATTGTTCTTTTTTATTTCCGGCAGATTTAATTTTGTTATAAATCTCTTGTTCGCCGTTTATTGTTTGCTTTGACATCATTTGGATAGCATCTGTATCCGCTGTTGTTATATTTATACTCATATACTTACCTTTTACTTTACTTTTTTAAATTATTATTAATTCAGCTTGCAAACTTCCAGATTTCTTAAGTGCTTGTAATATAGAAATTAAATCTATCGGTGCTACACCTATTGAATTTAAGGCTCTTACGAGGTCGTTTAAGTTACTGTTTGCAGGCATGGAAACAAGGCTTGCGCTTGTCTTGTTAACACTTACTTCAGCATTTTCAAAACCTACCGTTTCACCATTAGAAAATGGATACGGTTGTGATACCTCAGGTGACGTGGTTACTGTTACTGTTATATTTCCATGAGCCACTGCTGCAGGCAAAAGTTTTACATCACTTCCTATTACAACAGTTCCAGTTCGTTCATTTACTACAACTCTTGCTCTTTCTAACGTTGGACTTACTTCCAAATTTTCTAAAATAGATACAAAAGTTACTCTATCGTTTAGGAATTTTTCAGGTATTTGAACCTGTACGGAACTTCCGTCAATTGCTTTTGCAGGGGCTACATTAGACGATATTGTCTGGGCAATCCTTGATACTAGAGTATAATCAGATTTATCCAGCGACAATGTAACAGAGTTTTCATCACCAATATCAGTTGTAATATCACGTTCAACTATTGCTCCGCCGGGGATTCTTCCTGTTGTTGTTATTGCTGTTCTCTGTTGTGCACCACCTGCTATTTTATTTATACCGCCTACTGATACAGGACCTTGTGCTACTGCTACCGCCTCTCCATTTGGTGCCTTCAATATTGTTTGCACTAAAACTCCGCCTTCCAAACTTTTTGCATCGGCTAAAGTTGATACTGTACAGTCTATTTTATCTCCGTTTTTAGAAAATGGCGGAATTGTTGCCGTTACTATTACCGCGGCTGATGAACCCTTTTGAATGTAGTTTTCTTGTTCTATTACTGTTCCCAAGTTCATCAACAACATCTTGTTTGTAATTTGTGTTGAACGTGAATTATCACCTGTCCCCGGCAAACCTACGACGATACCATATCCCACTACTTGGTTATCCCTTACGCCTTTTATATGGGTTAAATCCATTATTCTTACCTTTGACTCTATTGCCATTACTGCATTTGAGCCTAGCATTATTAGTATCATTAGTATTGCTGTTATTTTTGTTAAGATTTTCATTTCTTCCTGCCTTAGTTTATTAGAATAGATATTTAACAAATCTGTTGAAGAGTCCTTCGTTTTGATTTCTCGAGATTGAACCTCTACCAGATAATGCAAATTGTAGATTTGCTACATTATACGAATAGACCTGACCATCCGTATTTATCCACCTTGGATCTACTATTCCTGTTACTATAAAATCCATTCTTTCATTACCATTTATTATTGTTTTCTTACCTTGAACTGATAAGTTCCCATTTGGCAATTGTTGAACTACTTGAACGGCTATATTATCATCAAATGTCATTTGACGTGAGCCGTCTGCTGATGTTGTTACATCGTTAGATCCGCCATATCCGTCTGCTGTTTTTAAGCCTAAACCTAACCAATTTTTTATATATGATGTAAATGAATCTGTTGTTGTTGAAGTCTTGGAGCTTGAATACTCTAAACTATCATTTATTCTTACATTCTCACTCATTATAATTGAGATTAAGTCACCAACTTGCCTTGCTTGAACTCCGCCATATAATGATTTTGGCACTCCGCCATAATTTGCGGTTGCTCCTAATGTAAATAATGACTCAGCACTTGCCATGCCTATTCCCAGAGTTAATATTGATAGTACTGTTATTATTATTTTTTTATTCATTTCCATTTGACTCCGTTATATCGCTACAAGAACTCTGTTCTCGCCTATTATCTTTCCTTTATAAACTTTTTTATAATTTTTATTTTCTACGTTTATATAATCGCCTAACAACCCATCTTCAAGTGCTACAGCATCTATTGTTATCATCAGATTATCATTTGATGTAAAGAATACTCTTACTTCTGTATTTCTTACTACTTCAGGTTTTATTTGTAAAAATCTCTTGTCTAAAACCTCTCCTTGTCTCATTGGCTTCTTGGTTTTTATATCTTTTGATAAGCTGTCATTTGTTAGTACATAATCTAATTTGTCCGCTACATTCATCCTTTGTACATAAGTATTTTCTGCTGTAATTGCCTGATCTCTTACCATCGGTTCTCTTGCTGTTAAAACCTCTTTATATACTTTTAATTGAACAGGTAAATTCAAAGTTTTAACTAATGTTCCATCAACATATACATTTATTCGCTTTATATCCCTTGGCAAATATCTGCCTTCAGGAGATACCACCTTATATGTTAATTTTCCATCCGGTACAATTAAGTCTTTAAACGGTACATTAAGAACTTGTACTTCTGTTTCACAGCCTGTTAACTTATTGTAGTATGTTTGTTCAAGTACATTAGCAATATCAGCTTTCACTGTGCTTCCCGCTATTGTTTGAGCCTGCACCGCTCCGCTTAATATTACTGATATCATTGCTATGTAAATGAACTTTTTCATAATCCCTTAATTAAACCTCTCTCCTCAAGCCGCTTTATTATGTAGCCATATTATTTGTTGTTTGTAATATATCACTTGACGCGTTGATTAGTTTTGAATTGGATTCAAACGCCCTCTCTGCTTTAATCAATCCTACAAGCTCATCTACAATTTGAACGTTAGAACCTTCTATCATACCTTGTTGTAAAAGTCCCAAACCTTCTTGTCCAGGAGTTCCTGCTATCGGGGTTCCTGATGCTGAAGTTTCAATGAATAAGTTGTGACCTATTGATTGAAGACCTGACGGGTTTTGAAATCTTACCAACTGGATACTTCCGATTACTGATTGCTCTGTTTGACCCGGAATTGATACTGATACGTTTCCATCCTGTGTTATCGTTACTTTTGTAGCATTATTCGGTATTGTTATCGCAGGTTGTAATAAAAGACCGTCATTTGTACATACCTGACCTAATGAGTCACGTTGAAAACATCCGTCACGAGTATATGCTAATGTACCGTCTTCTCTTTGGATTTGGAAAAATCCTTCGCCTTCTATTTCTATATCCAAATCTCGTCCGGTTAACATCGCTGTACCTTGTGTGAAAACTCTTGTTGTTGCTACGGATTTTACACCTAAACCAATTTCCAAACCTACAGGTTGATAGGTTCCTTGGTTCATCATCGCACCAGGAGTTCTTGATGCCTGTGATAATAAATCCTGAAACTCTAATCTTACTTGTTTAAAACCTGTTGTATTTACGTTTGCCACATTGTTCGCTATTACATCAAGATAGTTCTGTTGCGCTATCATACCTGTTGCTGCTGTGGTTAATGCTCTTAACATTTTTTAGTCCTCACCTTGTCTTTTTAATTCTTTTTATTGTGATATCCTACCTACTGATATTGCCGTAGATAACATATCATTGTTTGTTCTCACCAACTGTGAGAGTGATTCATAATTCCTTGAAGTCGATATTGAATTTATCATTTCTCGTATTACATTTACGTTTGACATTTCTAACATGCCCTGCTGTACCGTATATCTTTCCGCAGGAATTGCAGGGTTCTCATCAGGATTTTTTGGTAAAAATCTTGTTGAATTTACTTCAAATAAGTTTTCTTTATCTCTAAAATCCCAAATTCCTATTGTCTGTAATGGAAATTTCATTCCGTTATCATTTACTTCTATCATCCCATTTTCGGAAACGGTTATGTCCATTTTGTCATTTAATTCCATATCCTCATTCCAAATACTTATTCGTCTGTTCATATTATCAAGAACATACTCGCCTTCTTTTGTTACTAAGAAAGAATCTTTATTTAAGCAAAATGAACCGTTTCTCGTATATGCGATATTTCCGTCTCTGTCTTCTATCTTGAAAAATCCATCACCCTCTATTGCTAAATCAAGTTTATTATTAGTTTTTGCGTTCGCCCCTTGAGAAAAATCCCTTGTCAAACGCATTGTCTCACTTCCTAAACTCAATTCACCAAGATATCTGTTTTGAGTTTCACCTCTTATTACACTGCCTTTTTGATTGTACACAGCTGCATTCATAGCATTCTTAAAAGTTAGTTCGCTCTTTTTGTATCCTGTTGTATTTACGTTTGCTATGTTGTTAGCTATGTTATCATTCATATCTATTAACGATAACATGCCATTTGCTGCACTCTCTAAACTTCTTACAAGCATTAGTACGTTCCTTTCATATTATCGTAATTACTTAATACACGCTTTACATAGTTTTGGGTTTCCGCATAAGGCGGTATTCCACCATATTTTTTTACTGCATTCGGACCTGCGTTATATGCCGCTAATGCCAATTCTTTGTTATTATCAAATCGGTCTAATAAACCTTTTAAATATTTTGTTCCACCATATATGTTTTGCTCTGCATCATAAGCATTCGTTACACCCAAACTCTCTGCTGTTTTGGGCATTAATTGCATTAATCCCATTGCTCCACATTTTGATGTTGCATTTGGATTAAAACCCGATTCCTGTTGTATTACTGCTTTTACAAAATCGGCATCTAAATTATTTTGTTCGGAGTATTTCTCTATTAGATTTGTGATTTCTGCCCTATCTGACGGAGTAGCTTTTCCTGTTTTTATCTTTACTGAGTCATCTAATATATGCTGAAAATCTGAATCTACATTACCTGTAGCATTCATCAATGATTGAAATTTGTTTTCAATCATGCTTATACGTCTTAATGCTATATCTAAGCCCGTAAGCTCCATTATATATTATTCTCCTCCGACATTTTATTACTATGTTTTAGGCCTGTTTTTGCCTTTTATCTATAATACTTACCAAGTCTACACTATAAATTTATAATATTTAGCTTTTACCTTCATCAACCTTTTGGTGGAATTTTATTAGTTTATATTAATCCTTGGATTAATCTTTACTGCAAATATAATGTTTACTTTTTTAGCTTAAATATCTTGTAATTATGATATAATTAGAAAGTTATCAATATATTAAAGGATTAATATGAAAAGTCTTGCAGAATTTATATCAGAAAAACGCGAAAAAGCAGGCATGTCAGTAACAGGCTTAGCTAAACGTTCAGGAATTGATATCCAAGTTATTGAAGATATTGAATCAGGAAAAGAACTGTTTTTATCAGTTACCATAAGACAAAAACTTGCAAGAGCCCTAAAACTTCAACCTGCTGAAATTAAACATTATGAAAAAAATGTTGATGATATATCCGTTAATCCTGATACTATTGATAATTTAAAAGAATTAATACTCCAAGGTGAAACTGATTTATATTGCCCGCTTTGCGGTTCAAAACTCGTTGTCAGAATTGCTAAAATGTATGATTTGGAAGATAATTTGGTATTTCACCCAAAAGCTCACTGCTCTCAATGTATTTTCCAAATTAAATAAATTAATTATCTGCAAGAACTTCTAAAGCCGCTATTTTCATAATATTTGCATCAGGTGTTCTTCCTGTCCATATTATTTGTGCTCTTTGTGCTTGCATTATTAACATATCAAGACCACCAATTGTTCTTAAACCACGTTTTTGCGCCAATGATATTAATTTTGTCTTTGTAGGATTATAAACTATATCATAAACAATCGTATCATCTTTCAGTTTTCTTATATCATCCTCTTCTAAAGGGCTTTCATTCATCATATACCCACGCATACCTATCGGAGTACAATTTACTACTATCGAGGTATGAGATAAATCCCTTATATTTTGTATTTGATACGCACTGAATTTTATATTTGGAAACTGGGTTCTTAAATAATTAATAGTCTGATTGGCATTTATTATGTTTCTTGTGTACATATCAATTTCTGTTACACCAAGTTCTGCAAGACCAACAACTGCAGCTCTTGAAGCTCCACCTGTCCCAAGTATTGAAGCATTTTTATTTTTTAAATTTACATCTAACGGTATAGCCATTTTAAATCCGTATATATCGGTGTTATATCCGAATAATGTTTTATCTGCGTTTATTTTTACAGTATTAACACATCCTGCTATATTTGAATAATCATCTATTTCATCCAAAAATAATGATACCGGTACTTTTAACGGGATTGTTACATTAAATCCGTTATAATTCTGTGTTTTTAAAAATTTTATTCTTGATATTAAATCCTCTGGCGGTGTTTCTAAAACATCGTATATTCCTTCCACATCTATACTTTTCATAGCAGCACTGTGGATTGCTGCTGATATTGAATGACCTAAAGGGTAGCCTATTAATCCTAATTTAAACATTTCACACTCCGAATATAGGTTTATTGTACCATATTTTTTTATCTTTTTGAAGATATAATTCTGAATATATTTTAAATTTTTATAAAAATTATTATTACATTTTTTTTAATAATTAATTTTTGTAAAAATAAGGCATTAGATATTTATTTTTGATAAAATTTTTATGGTGCATAGTTGAATAAAAAAATGAAACGACTAATTTTTAAATTACTAATATTTATAATATGTTTATTTTTGAGCTTTTTTGGGAGTGTCTTTGCGCAAGATATTCTTAAAATTGATTCTGTTCATTTTGATAACTCTGATAAACTGATTTTTTTGTCTGCATCTGCACCGGACGGCGGACAAAGGAATATTAAAACATACAATCTTAAACAACCTAACAGAGTTTATTTTGACTTAGATAACTCTGTTCTTATTGGAGATAAAAGAAATTATATATTGGAAAATAGTCCAATTAAAGAAATTGTTATTTCACAAAATTCCGTTTCTCCTTCAGTAGTAAGAGTCGTTTTAACTCTCGATGAAGATACTTCAAATTCTGATATAAAAGTTTCACAACTTAACGGAAATATTCTTATTAATTACAGTAAATTAGATATAAGCGGAGATTATTTCAGCACAATTTTCAGAGATTTTAGAAAATCATCTAATGATTATTACGAATATTCAAAAATTTTTTCACAAACGGTTGAGCGAAATACTATCCCTATAATGAAACCCGATGCCGATAAAAAAGTATTGGAAGAAATTCAAAGCTCAATAAAAAATACAACTCTCAATAACTCAGACGGACTAAATTATGATACGGTAAAAAAAACTAACATAAATACTGATTTAAAAACAGGTTATTTCTTAAAACTTGTTAAATACCAAAACAATGGAATACTTGTACAAGGAATAGGACACGCACAAATAGAAAATCCTACTTTTTTGTCAAATCCTTCAAGAATGGTCATAGATATGCCTAATTCTTACGTAGAGCCAAGTATCAGGAATAAAGAAATACCGCTTGGCGATAGTGGTGAAACAGTTAAAGTAGGACAGTTTGAAGTTAACAAAGCAAGAATTGTCATTACAACAAACCAAACTGCTAAATATCTTCCTATTTTTTCTCCTGATAACCAATCAATTTTTATTATTAACACTGACAAATTAAATTCAGCTTATGTTTCACAAACAAAAACTAATATAAACGGATATTTTAATAAAAAAATAGACAGATATACAAATGAATTTACACTAGCGTTTACAAAACCGGTAATAATAGGCTTAAGGCGAAATCCTGATTCATTTACAGCGTATTTTTTAAATGCTGTAAGCTATAACGAGCAAGAATTTAAACAAGCACTTGAGCAAGCAGGATTAAAAGACATAAAACTATCACTTATGTCAAATATCGGTATAAGAATGACCTGCCCTTTATCAAGAGATAAAGTAATAAGATTTGACCAAAATATAAACGGAAAAGCAGTAAAAATAGTAGTCACTTCACCAACTCCTGCACCTTTAATCCAAAGAAATAAAAAGATAAAAGGCAGTGTTGTAATAGATCCTGGACACGGCGGAACTGATTACGGAGCTATAAGAGCAGGTATTAATGAAAAAGATATTACTCTTGATGTTTCAAAAATGGTAGAAGCTATACTTCAAGAAAAAGGCTACAAAGTTTATATGACAAGAAATGATGATAGCAGCGTATCACTTCAGGACAGAGTAGAATTTTCCGAAAAGAAAAAACCTGATATTTATGTAAGTATTCACGTTAATTCATCTGTAAAAAATGATATTTATGGTGTCGAAACCCATTGGTACAATGATTATAGCCACGAGCTTGCAGAAGTTGTACATAAACACCTTGTCAAAAATATTCCGTCTACAAAAGACAGAGGATTGTTCAAATCTAAATTTTATGTTATAAATCATACGACAGTTCCGGCTATATTAGTCGAAATGGGATTTATTTCAAACGATGCCGAACGAGCACAACTTGTTACCGAAAAAAGGAAACAACTTGTTGCTAAATCTATAGCTGAGGGTATAATTGAGTACATTAATTCAAAAAAATAATCAAAAATTACCTATCGGGTTTTGTGACTCAGGAGTCGGAGGATTATCTGTTTTTGCAAAATTCAGAAACATTATGCCTTATGAGGATACCATTTATTACGGTGATTTAAAAAATAATCCGTATGGCTCTAAATCTAAAGATGAAATTATAGGTTATCTTAGAAACACATTAAATTTCTTTTTATATAAAAATGTAAAAGCAGTTGTTTTAGCTTGTAATACTACATCTTCCGTTGCTTATGAATATGTAAAAGATGAATATCCGTTTATTATTTATCCTATTATTCAGTCATCTGCAAAAATTCTTGCTAATTTAGGCTTTAACAAGCTTGGAATTTTTGCAACAAAAGCAACTATCCAATCAGGAGTTTATGAGAGCGAAATAAAAAAATACAATAATAATATAGAAATTTATACAAAATCCTGCCCTGGTTGGGTAGAAATTGTTGAAAATCAAACATTCTCTAAACCAGAAAGTATAGAACTTGTTAAAAATTATCTTGACGAATTATTAAAATATAATCCTGATAAAATTATCCTCGGATGCACTCATTATCCGTTTTTAACTAATCTAATAACCAAATTT
>CALURS010000053.1 GCA_944323215.1 Candidatus Gastranaerophilales bacterium
ATAAGTGCTGAAAGCATATAAGTACGAAGCCCACCGTAAGATGAGATCTCTCATAGCATAAGCTAGTAAGTCCCCAAATAGATGATTTGGTTGATAGGATGCAGATGTAAGAGTGGCAACATTTTAAGTCAAGCATTACTAATAGGACGAGGGCTTTTCCTAAAAGGATATATATTAAATGATTACGAAAAAACGTTTGTTATGCAGCTTTCAGGGTACAGAGAAACCTGAGCGAAGTGAAGTGACACAGAGCTCAGTAAACAGATTTCTCGGTGACCAAGCGTGAGGAAACCACCCGTTCCCATCCCGAACACGGTCGTAAAGACTCATAGCAGTGAAAATACTTGGTGGGTGACTGCCTGGGAAGATAGCCGTTGCCGAGAGCTAATTTAGAAAAAGAGTTGAATGTATGGATTTACATTTGACTCTTTTTTTTTGTCAAGAATTTGAATTAACGTAAAAAGTAGTACAAAAAAAGAGTAGGAAACCACCCACCTCTCGTGAAATGCTCAACGGTTCGCATTTCACTCGGCAGAGTCATCCCGAACAGGTCGGGGGTAAATATTTAAAATATATTGTGTGCAAGCTCTATGTAGGATATCCTTTGCCTGAATAGCTAATTTAGAGAAAAAGTTGAATGCATGGATTTACATTTGACTCTTTTTTTTGTCAAGAATTATTGATACGGTAAATCCAATATTTACAACATCCTACTTGCTTTTTTGTATGTACAAGATATCTAATCAACAAAAAAGTAGTACGCTTAATATTATAATGTTATTTTGCTTGTATCTACTAATGTGGCAAAGTCTATTTCAAGTGCTTCTGCTATTTTTTCTAGTGTTTGAATTGTTGGTGAAACTTGTCCGGTTTCGATTTTGGATATTGTGTTTCTGTTAAGCCCTGATTTAAATGCTAATTCTTCTTGTGAATAATCTTTTTTTAATCGTTCTAATTTAACTTTTTTACATATCTTTTCATTTATCATATTTTAATCACCATTTTTAATATTATAGTATGCTGTTGACATATTATGTTCAACATATTATAATCACCAAATTGGTGAATCAAATATGCAAAAAGGTGCTTGTATGACAAATTATGATGAGTTTTATGAATTATTAATAAAGAAAAAATCTGAATATTATAATAAGTATTTTTCTAATGGTGATCTTAATAAATCAATGCAAGATAGTTTTAAAAGAGCATTTATAAAATTGGCTTCTGCACAAATTTATTTTAATTTTTTATATGAATATGTTAGTTTACTTTATGAAAAAAACAAATATCATGATAAAAATCTTATTAAACAAATTAGCTTTTTTAAGGTTTTATCATTGAATATTTGTATGTCCTTAGAAAATTTATCAAATTATATATTGCAAAATATTGAGTCTAAAAAGTTTATGTAGAAGTTGTAGTATAAAAAAGAGGAACATTTCAGTTCCTCTCTTAATTTTAATTTGCCCTTGGCCAGACTAAAAAGCGTAAGCTCGAGGAGAAGCCCGAATTCAGCGACGTGAGTCGGTGAACTGAGGGCGGAACTAAGCGTCAGCACCGTAGCAATATTAATTATTGCACAGGTGCCGTCTGGCAAACGAGAACTTGTTCGAGTTTCAAGGGCAATAAAAAAGAGGAACATTTCAGTTCCTCTCTTAATTTTAATTTGCCCTTGGCCAGACTTGAACTGGCACTGAGGTTGAGCCCCAATTGGATTTTAAGTCCAACGCGTCTACCGATTCCGCCACAAGGGCGCAAATTATAAAATCAATATTTAGTTTTCAAGTTTTTTCTGCTGAGAGTTCGGTAGAAGCGTCTACCTCCCCTCTCCTCGGACGTGACATTTAGTCACCTCCTCGTCGGCAGAGTGCCACAAGGGCGACTGGATTTGCTCCACATCTATTAGTATCTCATAACCATATCTTATTGTCAATTTTATTTATTGTTATTTTATCATAATATAATACATTATTATTGTTAATATTATGGCTAGGGGGATTTCTAGCTTATTATCTATTTCCCTGCGGGCTATTGATAATAAGATTTCTCTTATTAAGGCAAATATTAGTACAAATATAAATGTTGTCATGCAAGTATAGGAAAATTCCTTTTGGGGTGATGCTTTATGTCTTAATAACTCCTTTGTTAACTTCTCTGTTGGAGCTTTTATAAAAAATCTTGCGTTTGGTTCTATTGAGTAATATAGTCTATCGTTATTTCCGATTTCGAATTTTAATTGACAGTTTGCTCTGCCTTTTATTCCACTATTACATTCTACGTAGGCATTCCTAAGATTGTTTATATTGAAATCGTATTTTTCTCTTGTGAACAGACTATATGAGTTTATTTTACAATATCCGCTATTATCACATTTGCAGCTTAATTTCGAAAAATATAGCATTGCAACTATAAATATTATTATAAACATTATGATTGTATTTATTGTTTCTTTTAATTTTTTTTTCTGTATCATATTTGTCATTATAGGCTATTTGGGGTATTTATATCAATAGTTTTTATTTATTCTCTCTTTTTCCTTTATTAAATTTGGTGTATAATATCTGGTATTATGGATTCGAATTCTTCTAAAAAATTACCTAATGTCGCAGGGCTATTCTATCCATCAGAGATGAATGAGTTGGATGAGGTAATTAAAAAGTTTGCTTCCGGGAAGGAACCGCTATATAAGTCAAAAGCTATTATTGTTCCGCATGCTGGTTATCAGTTCTCAGGTCATGCTATGAATTATGGCTTTGAACATTTTAAGTTTGAAGATAATGTTTTTATTATCGCCCCCTCTCATCATTACGATTTTCAAGGTATAGCTCTTCCTGAGTATGATAAATTTGAAACGCCTTTTGGAGCTATTGAGGTTAATAAAAATCTTGTTCAGGAAATTCAGGATGAGTTCGCATGTTATGTCAATAACACGCCTTTTGAAGAAGAACATTCCATTGAAGTTCAAATACCTTTTATTCAGTTTTATTCTCATAATACTAAAATCATTAATGCGGCTAATCTACTTAAGGGCTTACATAAAATTAAAATTGTCCCTGTTTTGGTTGGGAAATGTGAGCCGGAATTAATTGCTAAATTAATTGATAAATATTGGCATTGTTCTAGCTTCGTTATTTCTTCTGATTTAAGTCATTATCATCCTGATAATATTGCTAAGCAAACTGATAATTATACTGCTTGGATGATTGAAACCGGTTATGTTGATAAATTTGTTCCTGAGCAGGCTTGTGGTGCTGTTGGAATTCGCGGACTTGTTATGTTCGCTAAGCAAAAAGGCTTCGATATGATTCGCCTTGAAATGTTTAACTCTGGTGATATTTCCGGGGATAAATCAAAAGTAGTTGGATATGGCTCTTGGATGTTGTATGAGGGGACTAAATCGGAGTTTATTAGTAAATTCTATTCTGATTATATTCTCGATGAGTGTAAAAAAAGTATTATTACCGGCTTTGATGGACATAAATATATACCGGATAATCCGCCGGCTGTTTTGTTGCAGTACGGTGCTTCGTTTGTCACTCTTCAAATTTCTGGTCATTTGAGAGGGTGTATCGGGTCTATTTATTCGGATAAGCCGCTTATTAATGATATTACTTCTAATGCCCAGTCTGCTGCTTTCTTCGATCCTCGTTTTAATCCTCTTATGCCTGAAGAGTATAATGATATTTCTATCTCTATTTCAATCCTATCTGAACCTCAAAAGATTGAGTTTAAAGATGAGCAAGATTTGTTATCGAAAATTTATCCATACGGAATTATACTAATAGATAAAGGAAAAAAAGGTGTCTACCTCCCTGTTGTTTGGGAACAGCTTCCTGATAGAAAATTATTCCTTAACTCTTTGAAAGAAAAAGCTGGATTTTATAAAGATTATTTCTCAAAAACCTTGGAAGTCTATAAGTTCACAACAGAATATATTTCTAATAATTCAGATTTTGAAGAAGAATAATTATTTGAAATATAAAATTATGCACAGATTTCGTATAATTTATGGAATATTTTGTCTGTTATTACTTTAATGTATTCTTTGTCTACCATTCCGTTAATTATGCAATCAGCTATTTGGTATGTTGGGCGAATATATTTTTGTGCTGTTGCATTTACATCAGCAAATTGCATATCCGCTGCAGCTCCTGTTTTCCCTCTTGTTACTGCCCTTTTATACCAACGTTCTTTTATTACTTCTATTGGTGTAAATACATATACTTTTATATCCAAAATGTCTCTAACATCTTCATTTAGCACATATAAACCTTCTGTCAATATTACTTTAGCTGGCTTCTTTAGTTCTCCGTTTGGATCTGATACACAAGTCTTAAAATCGTACCTTGGAGAGATTACACTTCTACCTGCCTTTAATTCTGACATGTGCTTTTTCATTAAGGCTAAATCGATTGCTTCAGGGGTATCAAAACTAAAACCTGTTTTGAATAACTCTTCATAGCTACCTGCTTCAATTAATTCCTTTGATGTGTCTTTGTAATAATCATCACAACGAATTACTGTATAGATTCCTTCTCTCTTATCTCGTACACACGCTGCTATTGTATTGTCTACAAATACCGTTTTCCCTGAGGCACTTTCTCCAGTTATGCCGATTAAGAACGTTTTTTTCTTCTCTTGAACTACTTTTCTGGCTATATCCATTATAAAATTGTCTGAAATATTCAGAAATAGGGGCTGCTTTTCTTTTTTATCTTCTTTTATTATTTCTTTGAAAGCTTCTACTATATTGGAAATTAACTCCATATCAAGTCGTGAAGAGTAGAAATTGTAATTTGTTAGTTCAAACGTTTCCATCATTAATAAGCACTTCCATTACTACTTGTTTATATTCTATAGTAAAAAGTTTTAAAATTCTTGTATTTGTATATTTTTGTTAATTTGAATTTTGTAAAGATTGGATGTGTTTTTTACACTTATTTCTGCGCAAACTTATATATTTTTAACGCCGGATTGAATTGTAGTCCTTCTATTTTGTTAAATCTAAATACCTGCTCATTGGAAATAATGGGTATACCATTATTTCCCTGCTTTTATTAAGTTTACTATTGCTACTGTGCATAACATTGCAGATGTTAGTAGTACTGCGAGTGCTGGTTTTTGATTTGGTACTACTTCTGTGCTTGAGTAGCTTGATGTGGATGCAATTGGATTGCTTTTGTTTTGTTGTTTTCCTGTTGGTGTGATTTTTGGTAATCCAATACCAAAGCTCACCGGTGATACGGTTGCCATATTTTTATTCTCCTACACTTAGACCTCTGACCCATGCATTATACATCAATATATATTTTTTTGCAACCCTCTTTTCTTCTCTTTTTAAGTTTTTGTAATATTTTGAGACTTTTTTTAATGGGTTTTAAAGATTTAATTTTTATATATTGATTAATTATTTCGTATCTATCGCTTTATCCAGTATATTATTATATTTGAAACCCAAGGTAAATAACTGTATTTGCCCATTAGTGATGTTAGGGCTAAATATATTATTACTGTGTAGCATACTGCTTGGATGAATGAAAATCCGTTTAAGGCACTTAGCGGCATGTTTAATAATATTGGTATCATGTTTATTATTGGAATTCTTGCAATTAACACTACAAGTAAGTAACAGATCTCCGATAATACAAAATAACCGAAGCATAAAAATATTGATTGTAATATGTGGTACATTACAAATTGGGTCGGTTGTTTCTTCGTAATGGCTTGAAATATCAATATCACAACTCCTGCCCACCCTAATGTCAGGTATGTTAAGCTGGATAATATTCGTTCCATTGGATATACTTTGTTATGCGACATCCGCTACAATTTCGTCCTTTCTTGCTTCTTCCATATAGTCATTTAAGATTTGGATAAATACTAATTTGTATTCATCATTCTCAGGACGCATATGTACGGCTGCTCTGTATGAATGAATTGAACGTTCTACTTCTCCTCTCATGTAATATACATTACCTATTAATACATATAAATTCGCATCCATTTTGTTTATATGAAGTGCTTTTTTATAATTCTCTTCAGCTTCGTCGTATTTCTTTAGTGTGGAACATAAGTTCCCTGCTAAAATATACGCTGTAGCATCATTTGGATTCTCTTCGGTTGCCTTTTTGTATAATTTTATGGCTTTGTCATAGTCCCCAAAATCAGAACTGGCTATCGCATAACACATATATGCTTTGTAATTATCTCCACTCAGTTTCAGTGCTTCTTCAAATGTCTTGTAACAGTTATCTTTATCTTTTACTAATGCGTAGGTATTTGCTACGCATAGCGCAACTGTCTTGTTATCTTTTGACAAGTTATATACTTGTAAATAATACTTTAAAGCTTCATTATAATCATACAGTTTGAAGTTTACGTGACCTAAATCGATTAAGGCACTTAGATTATTCGGGTCAAGTGAAAGTGCTTTTTCATAATATGCTTTAGCTTCTACATAGTCCTCAAAATCATGATAAAGCATACCTATTGCATTATATATATCAGGTGTTTGATTATAAAAATCCAGTGTTCTGTTATAAAAATGTAATGCTTTTGCAAAATTCTTCATCTCTGCATAGGTATTACCCAAATTGTAATATACTTGATAATTTCCAGGTTGGATTATCATTGCACTATTGTAGTATTTTAGTGCCTTTTTATAATCCTTTGAATAAAAATGTATATTACCTAAGTTTAATAGAGCTTGAACATCCTTAGGATCAATCTCCAATAGGCTCTCATACACGGATGTTACTTTATCAAATGAGCCTTCCATGGCATAATATTTTGCCAAATCATGATAATGATCCGTATTTTTAGGCTCTTTTGCCATCATTAATACGGTTTCTTGTATCTTTTTTTCGATTTCTTGTTTTTCCATGTTTTTCGCTCTCTTTTAATTTTCGTATTTTGAATATTCCTTTGACTCTGCTAACCAAGCTTCTTTATCTACACTATATGCGTGTGACCAGAATTTTTCTATTGCATAGGTTTCTCGTTCTGTATTTTGTAATATATGAATTACTACATCACCGTAATCAAGTAAATTCCACTTGTTCTTGGCATCATCTTCTCTCCCTGAGGGAATTCGATTAAATATTTTTTTTATGCTGTCTGCCGTATTCTGCGTTAGCGCCTTTATTTGGGTTGAGGTGTCTGAAGATGCTATTACAAAATAATCCGCAAATGATGAAACACTGCTTATGTTTAGTATCTTTATGTTTTGGGCTTTGTTTTCATCCAATATTCTTGCTGCTGCACAGGCAAATTTATATGATGTTGTTTCGCTCATTAATTTTCCTCTATCATATCTATTCTGCGTTGATGTCGTCCGCCTTCAAATTTTGCATTCAACCATGCATCTACTATATCCAAAGCTAAACCTGTTCCTGTTACCCGTTCCCCTAAGCAAAGGATATTTGAGTCGTTATGCTGCATTGTCATTCTTGCTGTATAGGTATCTGTACAATGTGCAGCTCTTATACCTTTTATCTTGTTTGCGGCTATTGAAACTCCTATACCTGTTCCGCATACTAATATTCCTTTGCTGTTCGCGGTCGCTAATACTCTACGTGCAACCTCCTTCGCTATTATGGGATAATCACACGAATCTGTACTGTATGTCCCCGCATTAAATACACTATGACCTTTTGATTTTAAGTACTCAGCGATTTCTTCCTTTAATCTGTATCCACCGTGATCTGAACCTATTATTATTTCCATATTCTTATTCTACTATTTTTAATACTTTCTTATTTAATTGTAACAAAAATTTAATATTTTGCAAAAATTCCTAAAGTTTTTCATTATTCTTGCCGATATATTTTTTGTAAGCATTAGAACTTATATTTGTATAGCCTGTTGAACGTGAGGTATGTGTAATGTTAAAAGATGAAAACGAAATGATGGTAGAGTATTCTGAGATGGCAAGTTTTGATTTTAATTCAGAAGAATATAGGGAAGTAAAGGATATTGAAGATACTATTAATGGGGTTTGGGCTACTTTAGCAAGATTATGGTTCGTTAAGGCTGCCCAGTAGTAAGGAGGGGTATGACTAGTAATAATAAAAGACGTTATATGGACGGTTGCTTCTGCGGCGATTGGGTTGATGTGGATGTCTCTCAGCAAAGTGATGCACAGGAGGCTATAGTCCGACGTAAAAGAAAAGACTTGCAAACTCTGCTTGAAGAATTAGAAGATATCAAAAAGAATTTCGAAAAAATTGCTGAAAAACAAGCTTTTCTTGATAACTTATGGAAATTCCATAATGGAGATTTCGCTGAACAGGCTTGAGTTATAGATCTTTTTGTTGCTTATATTTCCGCAATTCTTCTTTTTCATGCTCACTTGGTCTTAAAGATTCCAATGCTTTTTTTATCGTTAAAGAAAGAATTTTTTTATCTATTTCTGTATTCTTTATAAAATTATGCGTTTTATTATAATACTTTACATAACATATTGATAACGCCCAGGCTATTCCCATCTGTGCGTAATAATCATTACTATTTAACGTAGATAAATCTTTTAGGGTCCTCTCGATATTTGTATCCTCAATGTAGTAATTTAAAAGCATTACCGCACCAAATCTTAGTTCATATTCTTTTGAAGAACATAGATATTTCTTTAGAAATTCATACATTTCATTTTTGTATTTTTTTGTTTGTTTTAGAGAGGCACATAAACAATCGCATACTGCCCAATTATCTATTTGCGGGATAAAATTTTCTATATCATTTAAAAATTCTGATACTTCACTTTTTTTTAGTCCTATTAATAATCCTTGGATTAATTTTAATTCTAATGACTCATTTTCTTCTCTGTAATTTATTATATTGTTTATTTCTTTTTGCGTAGAGGTTTTATATATATCCTTTGCAATTTTTTTTAGTTGAGGAATTCTTACTCCAATTATATTTTTAACATTTGGGATAAGTTTAGACTGGAACTTTTGGTATTTCTCATCTTTTAAGCTTTCTAATTTGTTCTTTAATTTATCAATCATATCTAAATTATACAAAAAATAAAGGATTTTGATTGCTTTAGCTTTGTTTTCCATTAAAAATAATTTATAATGTTTTTAGCATCCGATATAAAATTAAAAATTTGTGGAATATATTAATAGAGGTGTTTATATGAAATATATCTGGTTATATGTAGTTGCCATAATAGCATCTTTAGGTGGGCTGTTGTCAGGTTATGATACTGGTGTGATATCCGGTGCATTACTATTTATTAATGATTCTTGGAATCTTTCGGATACTTTACAAGGAGTTCTTGTCAGCTCTGTTTTGATTGGTGCGGTTATTGGAGCGGCTATTAACGGATTCTTGGCAGATATATTTGGTCGTAAAAAAATTATTATGGCTACTGCTGTAATTTTTGTTTTGGGTTCTATTTTATGTGCTTTTGCTCCTAATGTTTATATTCTAATTTTATCAAGACTATTTGTCGGGTTTGCTGTTGGTATAGTTAATTTTGTTGTGCCGCTCTATCTATCAGAAATTTCTCCCAAAAATCTTCGCGGAACTCTTGTTTCTCTTTATCAATGGGCTATTACTTCAGGAATTCTGTTTTCTTATTTCATAAATGCTGTTTTTGCTAATGCTGTTTATAGTTGGCGATGGATGCTTTTTGCAGGCGTTCTGCCAGGCATGATTCTTTTGATTGGTATGTGCTTTATGAGCGATACTCCAAGATGGTTGGTTATTAAAAACAGAGATAAAGAGGCAGAAGCCGTATTCAAAAAAATTGAACCGGATACTGATCCTGAAGCTGAAATTTTAAATATTAAAACTTCATTATTGGCTGCTTCTGATAATAAAACCAGATTTGTATTTAAAAAATGGATGATAGCACCATTTGTTGCTGGTATTGGAATTATGTTTGCTCAAATTTGTACAGGGATTAATACTATTATTTACTATGCCCCGACTATATTTAAAACTGCCGGTTTTGACTCTAATATCTCTGCAATTTATGCAACAACAGGTATTGGAGTTGTTAATTTTTTAATGACTATTGTGGCAATCTATTTTACTGATAGAATAGGACGAAAACCGCTTTTATATATTGGTTTGACTGGTGTTATGCTTAGTTTATTTGCTCTTAGTGCTTCTTTTGGATTTGCTCATATTGTGGGTGATAGCCTTAAATGGTTTGCTGTTGCAAGTTTAGTTACATACATTATTTGTTTTGCGATGAGTCTTGGTCCGATAGGCTGGATTTTAGTTTCAGAAATCTTCCCTTTAAAAATAAGAGGGATGGCTATGAGTATTTGTACTGTTTCAAATTTTGCATTCAATTTCTTTGTTGTTGCAAGTTTCCCTATTCTGCTCCATCGTTTGGGAGGTGCTGTTACTTTCTTTGGCTTTGGAGTTGTCTCTTTGCTTTGTATTATTTTTGTTTATTTCTTTATACCTGAGACAAAGGGAATTACTCACGAAAAAATTGAATCAAATTGGAGAAAGGGTATTAATCCAAGAAATTTCTAGTCTGCCATCGGATCTCTGGTTTCTTGTATTGTGTTAGGACTGCATACATTACTTTTAGTAGGAGTGTCATTAGTATTTTTTTGCTGTTTTTTCATTTCATGGTACACTGCAATTGTTGTAGCTCCTATAAAAAGGCTTGCCGCAGTAAGTTGTGTCCCGACTCTAAGGTATCTGTTTATTTTTTGTCCTAATTCTTTTAGATTGATGCTTTTGTTTGGTAAATTGGGCTTCTTAGGATTAAAAGCGTTATTATTTTTAAATGGGATATATTTATTATTATAATTTTTAATACTTATTACTTGCATTCGAACCTCTTTTGATAGTTGGATATGTAGATTTTAATTTATTTTTAATTCTTTGAAAAGAGGAGAATAACAAAATATAAACAAATATTAAGAAAATCCAAAAACTTAATTTTTTTCGAACTAAAATAAAGAGCTCAAAAGCCCCGCAAACAGTGAGTT
>CALURS010000054.1 GCA_944323215.1 Candidatus Gastranaerophilales bacterium
TGTACCTACAGGCGGTTCTTGTGCTCGATAATTTGCCTTTGCTTCTACAGTCGGTTCCGGAGTTACATTGCCCCCATAATTTCTATAACCAACACCTTCAACCATAATTTTTACCTCCAGTTGATATTTTAAACACTAACCTATGTATCTATATAAAATTCATTAGTTTCTTTTTATTGCTATTTTGGTTAATAAAATTTACAAATCTTAATAATCATAATTCTATTATACTACATATCTAAAATTATTTGAAATTTAGTGTATAATAATATTAAGAATAGGAGTTTTTATGTACGATTTCCCCTTTGAGCTGGATGATTTTCAAAAACAGGCATGCGACTATATTTCTGACGGGAAAAGTGTTGTTGTATGTGCGCCTACCGGTGCCGGCAAAACAGTTATTGCAGAACACGCTATTCACTGTGCTTTAAAAAATAATAAAAGAGTCTTTTACACAACTCCGCTTAAGGCTTTATCTAACCAAAAATATAATGATTTTTCAAAAAAATACGGAGCTGAAAAAGTCGGACTACTAACCGGAGATACGTCTTACAATCGTTCAGCACAAATTGTTGTTATGACAACCGAAGTTTTTAGGAATATGCTCTATGGTACAAATTTAGGTTCTGTAAGCGATAATTTAAAAGATGTTAAATATGTGGTATTAGATGAAGTTCACTATATGAATGACGAACAAAGAGGTACTGTTTGGGAAGAAAGTATTATCTATTGTCCGACAAATGTTCAAATTATTGCACTGTCAGCAACTGTTGCTAACGCCGATGAACTTACTGGATGGATTAATACTGTTCATTCAAAAACAGAACTTGTAAATACTGACTTTAGACCTGTACCGTTAAAATTTTTCTATTTTGACTCATCTCAGCCCAATACTATACTACCGCTATTTGCACCGGGGGGAAAACTTAATAAAAAAATCAAGCCCGAAAAGAGAAATTTTAAACACGGTAAAATTTCTCAAAGAAGCGTTGTTAAAGATGTTGTAAGAAATCTATATGAAAAAGACATGTTACCTGCTATATATTTCACTTTTTCACGAAAGAAATGTGATGAACAAATGGAAAAATGTATTTCATTATCTCTTGTTACTAAAGAAGAACAAAAAAGAATACGAGAAATAATTGATGAATATATAGCAGAAAATCCATATTTATATAAAAATAAGCATATTGAGTACCTACTTGCAGGAGTAGCATCACATCATGCGGGATTACTTCCCGGATGGAAAGTCCTTGTTGAAAAGTTATTTCAGGAAGGTTTAATAAAAGTAGTCTTTGCTACCGAAACACTTGCTGCGGGCATTAACATGCCTGCTCGTTCTACTGTTATAAGTTCTATCAGCAAACGGACCGACTCAGGTCATAGAACATTAACACCAAGCGAATTTCTTCAAATGTCAGGAAGAGCAGGAAGAAGAGGAATGGATGAAGTCGGGTATGTAACAATAATAGGAACGCCTTTCCAATCCCCTGAAGAAGTCGCTGAACTTGTTTTAAGCGATGCAAATCCGCTTGAAAGCAGATTTTCGCCGAGCTACTCAATGGTTCTTAACCTACTTCAAAGATTCAGTGTTGATGAAGCAAAAGAGCTTATTTTAAAAAGTTTTGGATATTACTCCGCCGGGTCAAGATTATCTCCGCTTTTGGCGGTTAAAGAGTTAAATGAAGAAAAAATTTCTGAATGTAAATCTTTTAATTGCCCACATAAACTCTCTAACGAAGAGTTAATTAAGTATAATAAAATAAGAATTGAATATGTAGCAAATAGGCAAACGCTTAAAACTATCAGAAAGCAAGAACAAAAAAAGCACAGGGAGCTTTCTGAAGAATTTTTTGAATTTGAAAAACAAACTAAAAGTTTACTTCACAATATGCACGCACTTCCTTGCGATACGTGTAAGCTCTTTAAGAAACACATGAAGTGTATTGAACTACTTGAGAGATATCAAAATAAACAAAATAATCTTAATAAGGAGATAGAGCGGAAAAGAGATATATTCTGGAATATATTCCTTGCTCACAGAGATGTTTTAAAAGAGTACGGATATATAAAAGACGACTACCCAACAGAAAAAGGAATTATAATATCTCAGCTTCGCTCGGAGAATGAACTGTTCCTTGCGCAAACAATCTTTGAAAATGTTTATGAAGGGCTTACGCCTGCAGAGCTTGCGGCGGTTGTTTGTGCTATTACAACAGAAGATATGAGAAATCTTGATATTCCTTACCTTCCATTTACTCGACCGGTCAAAAAAGCTATCAATAAAATTAAAGATATTCGTAAAAATCTTGATAAAATTCAAAGGAAGTACTTTATCGAAGATCAAATGTACGTTAATCCCTACTTTTCAGTATTAATAGAAATGTGGGTAAACGGAGCTGAATGGGATAACATCGTTGACCAATCAAACGTCAGTGAAGGTGACTTGGTAAGAGCGTTCAAAAGAGTTGTTGATGTTCTAAGGCAGTTCTGCACAATTCAAGGTATTCCGGAAGATATTGCTTTCACTGCACGTGAAGCAATTGATGCTATTCAGAAATCACCTATTGATGTTGATGCTTAATCCAAGCAATTTGTAAATCCTGTCGATATTAGCACAATATTATACTTATCCGCCAAGTTGATAATTTCCTTGCTTGTTTTTGGCAGAATAATAACTGCAATACGTCCCTGCGCTGCTACATTTATATCGTGCAACGACACATCACCATCTATTGCCATAACAGCATCTTTTGAAGAATCGCAAGAATAATCCAATGCTAATTCTAAAGCTGATGAATGAACGCCTTGTATAACTGCTGTTGTTTTAAATTCTTTTGTAATTACAACTGCATTAGATTTTGCATACTTTACCAACTTCCAAGCAAATACAGCATCTTCAACCTGTTCTACTGAAGGTTTTGTTTTCGATTCTACATTAAAACTCTCTTTGGTCAGCTCTTTCATGTTTGGAGACTCAACTATTGTACCAAAAGGAGTTATTGTAACTTTATCTGCTATATATTGTTTATACTCAGCAAGCGGCGTATTTATTTTTACATAACGTATTTCATGTGATGATAGATAATCAATAGCATTTTGTGTATAACTTGGTGCAACTACTAAATTATTTTGGTTTAATGATTTACAAAAATCACTATCGACTTTTTCACTGACTACTATTACAGAATTTTGAACATCAATCGGATTACAGTCTATAACTTTTGAATATGCTTCAACTAATGTAGGAGCAAGAGCCGCACCATATATATGAGAATTTTTTACAGACACTACAGCTTTTACATCATAGAATTCTGAAATTATAGACAAGCCCAAAGTCAAACTCTTTATATCACTGTATGAAAGCTCAAAATCAGCTTCATAATCTAACATTCTCTCAGCTTTATATAATTTAGCCTGTTGATGCTCGTTTATTCCAGATGATAATTCTCTTATTAATTCTAATTGACTATTCATTTCCGGTTGTCTCCATATAATTTGTATCTGCTTTCTGTTCAACCTTAGCAGCTTGTGGCTGACTGTTTACTGGTGACGGTAAGACGATTGTATTATTTTGTTTTACAGGCACAGGAGCCGTAACAGGTTGAACTTTTTGTGTCACTTGCGGTTGTATTTCAGGAGTATTATTGCTTCTCTTTAACCCTGGTAATGTAATATTTATTTTAGGCACATCAACTTTTGGCATCTCCACTTGTGGAACACTAATTTTAGGGGCTTCCTCACGTTTATCAAAGGTCTTTTTTGCATCATCCGGTGCTATAAGCTTAACAGACTCTGCTTTAAATGCATCCAATGTTACAGGCGGATAATCAAAATCATGATTTCCGTATGGGGCTGTTGCTGTCAGCATAATATCCTTCCAGATTAATGCCGGAACAGTTCCGCCTGTTAACGAACCTCTGGAGTTATCATCATTACCTACCCATACACCACAAACAACATCAGGAGTATAGCCTATAAAACATGCATCTTTATAATCGTCTGTAGTTCCTGTTTTGCCCGCGGCTGGTTTTCCTATCCGTGCCGCCGTTCCTGTACCAAACTGAATTACAGTTTTTAACATTGCAGTCATTTGAGATACCGTATCATAATCAAGCACTTTAACTGATTTTGTTTGCGGTGCCTCATAAATAACCTTACCTAAAGATGTCTCAATACGCTCTATCGCATAAGGTTCAACCTTATACCCACCATTTGCAAAAATACCATAGGCTCTTGTCATTTCATACAATTTTACACTGTGAGATCCTAAAGCTATTGTATAGTCATATGGCATTGGAGTTGTTATTCCCATTACACGAGATAATTGAATTACATTTCTTACACCTACTATATCCATCATTCTTGCTGCACAAACGTTTGATGAAATCATTAAGGCTGTATATATTGGAATTGAACCTCTATATTTGTTACCATAGTTTCTTGGTATCCAATTTCCAACCTTAAACGGTAAATCGTCTAATCTGTCATTTGGACCATACCCTTTTTCCAATCCTGCAGCATAAATAAACGGTTTGAATGCGGAGCCACAAGGTCTTAAAGACTGAGTTACTCTGTCATATTGAGATTTCGTATAATCTTTCCCCCCTGCATAGGCAAGTATTCGACCGTCCTTTGGCGAAAATACAAATGCTGCTGCTTGGTTCTTGTCTGACTTTAAGCCCCAGGCATTCATATTCCTTATTATTGCTTCATTTGTTTTTACCTGCGTTTTATAATCCAATGTTGTTATTATCTTATAACCGCCTGTTGTTATATCTTCTTCGCTAAAGCCTAACTTTTGTAATTCTTTCATTACATAATCACAAAAATATGGAGCTTTGTTTAATGCGTACAAGGATGGTATTTCTGACAATTTTACATCAGAATTCTTTGCATTATTATAAGTTGCCTTATCGATATACTTCATTTTATACATTCTGCCCAAAACTTGATTTCTTCTTTTTATTGCCAAGTCCTTATCGTTAAAGGGAGAATATACTGACGGAGCCTGTGGAAGTCCAGCTATTAATGCCATTTCAGGTAATGTTAGTTGATTTAACTCTTTATTGAAATATATCTTGGCAGCCGCTTCTACTCCATAAGCTCCTGAACCTAAGTACACATTATTCAAATATAATTCTAATATTTTATCCTTATCTATTGTCTTTTCTATTTGTGCTGCTATTTTTATCTCTTTTATTTTTCTGGTTAAGGTCTTTTCATTGCTCAAAAATAGCATTCTTGATAACTGCTGGGTTATTGTACTTGCGCCCTGAACAACATGTCCGGCCAACACATTGGCTACCATAGAACGTGATAAACCAAATAAATCATAGCCAGGATGGGAATAAAAATGTTTATCTTCGGTCGCTATTAATGCTTGTATTAACGGTTTTGGAATATCCTTTAAAGATGTTTTTGATGTAGAAAATGCCGTAAATGTCTTTATTACTACACCATCATCCGAATATATTTGAGTAACCATATTTGGTGTTAAATTTTCTAACTTCTTTATAGGTGGCAGAGTCATTAAGTAAACTTTTAATACTATCATTCCCGCCAACAGCATTGAAATGCCTATTACCACTAATTTTGTAATTATCGAAAATATTGGATTCGGCGTATTCTTTCGCCCTCCATTTTTATTCCTTGGTATTTTATACATTACATATCCTCTATATTTATATGCTATTATTTTACCAGATAAAAAAAAAGTAGGTAACTTTTTATGTTTTTAGATTTATTATTTACAATTAAAAATGAATTACTCTCTTACCTTGTACCTCAAAAAATCAATTACAAAGTAACCGGAGAATGTAAAAAGTGCGGCAAATGCTGTAACTATATGTATAGTGTTGACAAATATTCTCCAACCGATTTCAAAATTATGCAATTCCTTTTTCCTGCATACAAACGATTTTATATTAAAGGTAAAGATGAATTAGGAAACCTAATTTTTGCTTGCAAATATGTTACAAAAGATGGACTTTGCAGCGTCTATAATAAACGACTTAAAATGTGTAAAAACTATCCAGCTAAATCTATAAAATTTTATGGAAAACTCCACGAGGGATGTGGATATAAAATTGAAAAACCTGATTTCAATGATTTTCTTAATATATAAATGATAACGGAAGAACTAATTTTATAGGTTCTTCCGTTTCTTTTATAAAGCTATATTATTCTCTATTCTTTTTCTTTCTCAGTATTTACCCATTGAGTATAATCGGTCTTAAACTCATTAAACATGGTATCTAATAATAGCGTTTTATCAATTTCACCATATCCAAAATGTCCAAAGATGTATTCTACAGAAGTTGCTACGCTTATTGCTGACATCTTTGCATTATTAAATATTGTTGTAAATACTTTGTTATCAAAATCTATCCCATTTGCAACACACATTGCGTTTGCTTTTCTTAATAATTGTGATTTCATTCTTTCACAAATCGTATTTGCGTTAGTTTCAATGTCCTCTTGAACATTAAATCCTACTTCTGTAGTTTTTACTTCAGAAACATTACCATATTCGTCTTCGTCCGCAGCAGACCTATCAATGTCTTGGATATCTAAATCCGTACTGCTTGCATTCATTTCGTCAATAGCCTTTGCAATATTTGTATTAAATGTTGCAATAAACGAATCAACACAGTTCTTAATATTTATATACGCGTGACCTTTACTTGAGAAACCTCTTGCACCTCTTCCGGTTATCATTCCTTCTGCATTAAGAGTATCTGTTATTGATTGTGCGTATACATTTTCAAATAACGCTTCGACCTTATCAAATGAAATACCCTTTTCCGATAACATTTGTTCAATTTGAGATTTTATTTGATTTTTTAAATTGTCACTGTTTAATAATTCTTTACCTTTTTCAAACGCAGCTTCTCTCGAGCCTGACCAGCCTTTTCCTCTCTCGTGAATTACTGAATTATCAAAATAGCCGTCAATTCCGGAATAATCAATTAAATTAGAATCTATACTGTACTCTGCGCCTTCAATTTCTGTAAAAGCTTTTTCTGCTGCATCTTCTGCCTTATCTTTTTCTTCGACTTCTATTTTTTCTCGCAATGTCTCTGTTCCTAATGCAGCTATTACTTCATCAAGTGCAGCTTTTAGTTCTTCACTGCTTGAAAATTTATTCAATGCAGTCGTTATTGCAACTTCTGTTTTTATATTTGTTCCCGCTAAAGTTATTGATACCCCATTATCTATTGCTGCCAATAAGAAATCTTTAGCATATTCTTTTAATTTAATTAAATCACCACCATCATCCAGATACGCACCTAAAGATGCAACACCTTTATTAAACTCCGATACAGCATCCGCCATTTTTTCAGCATCAGACATATTCATATATTTATCTAAATGTGCTTTTAAATCTGTTTTTAAATCTGAACCAGTATAACTTTTTATAAAATTGCCTGCCTCTGTTTCTAAAGCTTTCACCAAACTTTTAGCTACAGATTCCTCTAGAGAAAGATTTGATTCATTTTTTGTAGATGTTATAATCTCGGTATATATCTCATCCAAAACCTCTGATTTTATTGTTTCCGGATCATTAGCTAATATTTCCGACTTTATTGCTTCATACTTTGAAGGCAAAGTTAGTTTGAAAGCCTCTGCCATTTCAGATATTTCTCCGGTAAAATTATCCGCATATTCCTCTATATATAATTTTAACTCCGTTGTTAGTGCTTCTATATATTCTGTTTTACCAGCGAAATCTTTACTTATTTGAGATGATAATTCATTTACAGCCTCTTGCATCTGTACTTTTTGTTCCCACAACTGAAATTCATCTTCTGTCATTACTTCATCACCATTATTATCTATACTTGATAGCTCAACAGAATCTAACTGCATATCTTTAACAACTTCTTCATACTCTGCCTTTGTTACTTCTCCATCTTTGTTTTTATCAAAATCCTCAAATGTAAGCTTTTTCCCCGAAGATGTAGTTAAATTTCCAAATTGATTAATTCCGTCAAATCCACCCATTTTTTTTACTCCTTTAATCTAATATATACGAATCTGTTATCGGAACTTTTGTAAAAAACTTTAGCTTATAATAAAAATCTTTACAAAAATTTACACTTTGCCACTCTAGACAAACAAAAAACAGAGACAAAGAGTAAATCTTTGTCCCTGCTCTAACTAAAATTTAGTATTAGTTTTTTTTAAAACCTATAGGTTTTCTCTTACTACAATTAGAATTTACAAATGTATCAAGTGCAGCATTAAAATCTTCGGTTGTAATTTTGAAATTATTTAGATCTGCATCCGTTATAGTATTGTTATCAAGTTTTTCAATAATTCCCGCTCTTTTATACCCTTGTAAATAGGCATCATTAATCAATCTCTTAATATCTGCCCCAGAGCATTTTAGCTCATGCATTCTTTCTATAATCGAGGTTTTATCAAAATCTTCACTTAAAGGTTTATCCTTTGCATGAATATCAAATATTTTTCCTGTACCTTTTAAATCCGGCAATTTAAACGGTATATGAACACCAAACCTTCCTGAACGCTTTATTGCAGGATCAAGTGCATCAAAATGGTTTGTTGCAGCAAGCACAAATACATCATATTTGTTCTCATCTATGTCAGTCATCAAAGTTAGAATTTGGTTTACGACCTTATCACCATATTGATCAGTTCCTCCTCTAGCTCTTGCAACAGCATCAAACTCGTCTATAAATAACATATATGGCTGATTATCTATTGCCTCTTGAAATAATTTTCTCCAATTTCCTTCTGATTCACCTACCCACTTTGACTCCATTTCTAGACCGTTTAGATATCTTGAATTAATATTAGCCTCATTCTTTAAAGCATTGGCAGCATAAGTTTTACCTGTACCAGGAGGTCCCGTTAAAATAAAACCGTGTGATAAATCTATGTTAGCATAAGCATTTGGCTTTCTTAGAGGATATAATATATTTTCTTTTAAGATTTTAACAGCCTCATCCTGACCGGCAACATCCTTAAACATAACTTTTTGGGGAGCTTTTCTTTCTGTATATAACCCGTTTAATACTTTTTTATTTTGCCTTTCTATTACAGATTGTGAGTCTTGCTCAAAATTAAATGCCTTTACATAAAATGGTCGATGGATACTTAAATTTACTTTAGGTTCTTTTCTTATCTCCAATTCGCTTTCTTTATACTTAAGCTTATCTCCTGGAATTACGTAAAAAGAATCGTGGGGATCCATATAATACGTTTGTCCATCGGTTGTTATAAACATTCTTTCCGGATTCGTATTTATTATTTCAACCTCTTCATATGACTTTTTGAAAAAAGCTAAATTCCCTTTAAAATCATCTTCTTCAATAAAAAAGGCACGCTTAATAACGTTTTTAACTTTATTTAAACATTCTAACATTGCTTTCTGAGAAAATTTTAATTCTTTACCCGTTATTAACAAATCTCCCGGCTTCATAAAAGAAAACGAATCTGCCAACCTTTCTGATAACGGAATTTGTTTTAACAAAACCAATGCAGACTTTTCAAGATTATTCTTGAATGTTGGAGCTGATTTCACCATTAAACGATTATAACTATAATCTGCCAATAAATTTGTACCTAACTCCTTTGTTTTAACCTCCGAATTTGATTCTTTTCTTTCTTGTTTTTGGGCAATACTCGTTCTACCATAATGATTGTAAGATGCTTGTAATGGTGTAATTTTCATTTAGTCCCCTTTCCTGATGTCTGCAAAACTATAAGCCTACAAATCTTATTTGTGATTTGCAGGCTTTTTATTAATCGTACTTATAACACTTATTCTACAAAACACCTGCAAATCACAATCGTTTAAGTACATCGACAAATAATCCCGACATCACGGAATTACTTAATCGCTTGTTTGATAAACAATGTTTTCTAATTTGCAAGTTATACCCCTTTTTTATGTGTATATATTACACTATTTTTTTGTAAGTGTCAATACTCAACTTATTGTTTTTGTAATACTCGTTTTTTTACGTAATCGTAATATTCGTTATTCTTATATTTCTCAATATTTTCCAAGACCTGTTCTTTTGAAATAAATCCCTTTATGATAGCAATTTCTTCAAGACACGCAATTTTTATTCCTTGGTTTTCTTCTATTGTCTGAACATACTGCCCCGCTCTTAATAGTGATTTATGAGTTCCCGTATCCAACCAAGCAAATCCTCTGCCTAAAATTTCTATATTTAACCTATTTTCATTAAGGTATAATCTATTTAAATCAGTTATTTCTAGTTCTCCTCTTAATGACGGTTTTAAAGACTTCGCTAAGCTAACTACACTATTATCATAAAAATATAATCCTGTTACTGCATAATTAGACTTAGGATTTTCCGGCTTTTCTTCTATTGAAACAACTTTCCCTTCTTCATCAAATTCCACAACCCCAAATCTTTCAGGATCTTTTACTGCATATCCAAAAATAGTTGCTTGATTTTTTTCTTTGGCGGATTTTGCAGCACGCTTCAACTGCCCAGAAAAATAAGAGCCATAAAATATATTGTCTCCTAAAATCATTGCAACTGCATCATCTCCAATAAACTCCTCGCCTAAAATAAATGCTTCAGCTAACCCATCAGGACTCGGCTGAACCTTATATGAGAAATTTAAACCAAACTGAGAACCATCACCTAATAATTTTTCAAAATTCAAAATATCTTGTGGGGTTGAAATTACCAAAATCTCTTTTATTCCTGCTAGCATCAACACCGATATTGGAT
>CALURS010000055.1 GCA_944323215.1 Candidatus Gastranaerophilales bacterium
CCCGTTTACAAATCCTTTCAGTTTTGTTTTCGGCTACTTTTATTAAAACTTTAGGATTTGTTAAATTTTTGTTACAATAAATATGTTTTCACAATTCAAAAGGGGCAGTCTGTTATCAGACTGCCCCTCTAACTACTCATAAAACAAGTTATTCTTCTACTTGTTCTTCTTCAGATGTTTCTTCTGTTTCTTGAGAAAAATCATCCTCATCAATAGCTTGTTGGTTCATTTCCTCTTCTATCTCTTGTTGAAGCTCATCTTCATCAACTTGAGCTTCATAATCGGCATCAGCTTGCTCATCATACTGATAAACTGGCTGAGATGAAGCATTTGCTTCTTCTTTTTCCATTTGAGAAACACTCTTAATATCAATTTTCCAACCAGTTAACTTGTGTGCAAGTCTTACATTTTGACCTTCACGTCCAATTGCAAGAGATAATTGATCATCCGGAACAACAACTAAAGCATCCTTTGTATCTTCGTCATCTGTCATTATATCAACAGAAACTACTCTTGCAGGTGAAATTGCATTAACAATATATTCAACAGGATCCGGTGACCATCTTACTATATCAATTTTTTCATTCTTTAATTCCCCTACGATTGTTTGTATTCTGCTTCCTCTTGGACCAATACAAGCGCCTACACTATCGACCTCAGGATCATTTGACCATACAGCTAACTTTGTTCTATATCCGGCCTCTCTTGCTATAGATTTAATTTCTACAATTCCATCTTCTATTTCAGGAACTTCCAAATCAAATAATTCTCTAACAATTTCTGCATGCGCATGCGATACAATAACTTGAGGCAGTCTATTAGTTTCTTTTACATTTAATACAAATACTCTAATTCTGTTTCCCGGTTTATAATATTCTCTCGGTATTTGTTCTCTTTGTGGCATTATAGCATCGGTTTTTCCAATATTTACAATAACATTTCTGTTTTCAACTCTTTGAATAATACCGGTAACAAGTGTTCCTTTCTTTTCTAAGAACTCGTTTAATATATTATTACGTTCAGCATCCCTAATACGTTGAGTAATAACCTGTTTTGCTGTTTGAGCTGCAATTCTTCCGAATTGTTCCGGAGTAACCTCTATTTTTACCTCATCATCTAATTCTACGTCTTCATCTATTTCTTTAGCATCTTTTAAAGAAATCTGTGTTTCAGGATCTTCAACCTCTTTTACGACCAATTTAGTTGAAAATACACCAATTTCTCCTGCTTGTTCATCAAGGATGGCTTCAATATTGGTTGCCTCTTTAACGTGCATATGCCTTTTATACGCCGCAACCATCGCATCACATAAAGATGCTATTAATACATCCTTAGATATTCCTCTTTCTCTTTCTAGCTCTTCACAAGCCTCAAATAATGCTGTTCCGATTTTTATCATTTCATACCTTTCTGCCATTCGGCTTTAGTGTTTTTAATCTATGTATAATTTTGCTGACTGAATATTCTCTTTGGGTATAACTAACTCTTGAGCATCTTCAAATCGAAAGAACGTTAACCCCTCTCTATCATCCCAGTCCACAATTTCACCTTTGAATATTTTTTCTGTTTCACCGTCTATAGGTTGCTTTAGCTTAATACTTACTCGCCTGCCTTTAAAAATTAAAAATTCTTTTTCCGACTTAAATTTTCGTTCTAAGCCCGGCGAAGATACCTCTAAGGAATACTTGACAGGTATTAAATCATCCAAAAATTCGTTTAAACTCCTTGTTACATTTTCACAATCATTAATCGTTATATCGTGCTCATGTGAATAAAGGAAAATTCTTAAAAACCAACGATGATTTTCTTTCACAAAATCTATTTCAATAGGTATAAGATTAAATCTCATTGCTGTATTTTCAATAAGCGGTGTAACTTTTTCTATTATTTCGTGACGATTTATCTCTTGCTTCATAAGCCTCCATTGACAAAAAAAGAACGGGCAAACCGTTCTTTCCTTTAAGAAACCTTTACTACATCATTATACACAACACGATTGTAGATGTAAACAATAAATACAGAATGTTAAGAAATATGAATTAAAATGGCTTTGTCTGACCTAATTTTCTTCTTAACTCTTGAAATCTATTAATATCTTCCTGTGCTTTATTTCCAATTTCTTTAAATAATGCCTGCGAAGTAGGATGAACCATTAAAATATAATCCATGTGGATTTCAAGGAAATTATATCTCTTAGGTGGCTGATTAGAATTTCTTGTATATATTTCAACATTCGTCACTGCAAGGAAACGTCTTTCATGATCATTTAAAAGATCGGTAAGCTCCCTGTTAGTGTTTGTGTACTTTGAAACGTGGACTACGCCTTTGATATCGTGGTCTTGAGTTAAAATGCATACCTCTATTGGAATAGTATCATTATTCTTAGCCATAAAATATAATCCTTTCATTAACTATCTTAATTGTATAATATTTTTTTTAAATAAACAATTACTTACTTTTTAATCTTCCACCTTGTACTTCAAAGACTTCACCTATAGCAAAAAAAGCAGTAGGATCAATTTTGTTAACAGTCTCTTTAAGCTTGGGAAGATCGAACCGCGACACTATACAATACGTAATAATTTTTTCTTCTCTTGAATATCCGCCCAATCCCCGCATATAAGTAACACTTATATCCAGTTCCTTCATTATTGCAGAACCTATTTCTTTGTAATACGGTGAAAATATTCTGACAGACTTCATTTTATTAAAGCCTTCCATTACCATATCAATAACCCTTGATGCGATAAAATATGTCATAATTGAATACATCGCTTTATCCCAACCAAAAAATATTCCTGCTGCCGTATAAACCAAAAGATTTATTCCCATAAGCATTTGTCCAACAGAGAATAATTTATACTTCTGAAATAAAATTATTGATAATATTTCTGTTCCATCCAAAGATGCATTATTTCGCAATATAATTCCCACACCAAGCCCTAAAAATATTCCACCAAACACTGTTGTTAACAACAAATCGTGAGTAAAATTATGTGAATGAAACAAATTAGTCGCAAACGCAAGAACTGCAACAGAATAAAAGGTCTGTAAAACAAAAGACTTCTTCAACTTTGTTAAGGCTAGAAAAATAAAAGGAATATTAATTATAAATATTAATATACCTAAGTTAAATTTGGTAAAAGAGCTTATAATCATAGAACACCCAATAACTCCGCCATCAATAACGTTATTGGGGACTAAAAAGCATTCAAGCGCTGCTGCTGTAATAAAAGCTCCAATTGCCAATGCCAGATATCTTAAAAGATACTCTACAAATAGTTGTTTTTTACTTTTTTTCACTATTGGTGGGAGGTGTTTTTTACCAAACATTAATTATTCTCCTTTGACTTAGGAAGAATTTTACTAAAATCAAAAAATGTTCTGTCTTTCCCTATATCAGAATCAGACTCGTCATCTTTTAGACCAAGAATAGCTGATAAATCACTCTTTAATGCGTGAATATCATCATATTTTCTCAATGCACCATCTAAGGCAATAGAAATATCACCAGTTTCCTCTGAAACTACAAGGCAAGCAGAATCACTACACTCAGACATTCCAATTGCAGCTCTGTGCCTTGTACCGTACTTCCAACTTAATTTTGGATCTTCAGTAAGCGGGAGTAATACACCTGCCGAAACAATTTTATTATCTCTGATAACCAATGCTCCGTCATGTAATGGTGTATTCGGGTGGAAAATTGTTAATATAAGCTCAGTAGAAATATCCGCATTTAACTTTGTTCCTACATCAGAAAACACCGTATCGGTCATATCCTTCTGAAATACTATTAATGCACCTGTTCTAGTTTTAGACAGATATTTCACAGCTTCAATTATTTCTTTTATTATATCAACATCTTTATTAGCCCTTGGATTATGAGAATTCTGCCCGAAGAACAAACGACTTATAAAACCTGGTTGTCCCAAATACCCAAGAAACCTTCTTAATTCCGGCTGAAATATTACTATTAAGCTCAACGTAATTACAAGAACCATTAACTGGATAAAACCGCCAATAATCTTTATATTCAAATATATTAATATTTGGGAAAAAATCCACGCTGCCGCCAGAAAGAACAACCCCTTGACAAGCTTCTCCGACTGTGTATTTCTTATAAATCGTTGATACATAAACAGCAAAGTCAGAGCTATAACAAAAATTTCAAATACATTCACCCAACTAAGAGATCTGAATGTGTCTTCCAAAGTATTTTTCAGAATAATTAAAAGTTGCTCTAACATCAGTTTAACCTATCCGGGATATTATCATGAGATATCAAATCATCTAATGTCTCTCTATATACAATAATATCAGATTGTGAATTATTTACAAGTACCATGCCAATTTTTTGCACACGATTATAATTACTTGCCATAGAATAATTATAAGCACCTGTATTATATACACATATAACATCTCCTGCTTGCAATTTTGGCAATAAAATATCTTTTATCAAAATATCTCCTGACTCACAGTATCTCCCTGCTATAGTAACGATTTCTTTATCATCAAAGTTCATTTTATTAGCCACATCACAAAGGTATTCTGCTTGATACATAGCTGGTCTCGGATTATCTGCCATACCACCATCTACCGAAACATATTTTGTACCTTTGGGAACCTGTTTAATCGCGCCAACGGTATATAGAGTTACACCACTCATAGATATTATACTTCTGCCCGGTTCTATATAGAGTTTTATATTTTTTAAATTATTTTTTTCAAACTCGTTATTTAAAGTTTTTATAACTATTTCTGCAATATCCTTAACATCAGGTGGGGTGTCTTTTTCAGTATATTTAACACCAAGTCCGCCGCCTAAATTAAGCTCATCCATATTGAGATTATACTTTTTATTTATTCTTGCAAGTTCACTAACAAGAATTCTTGCTTCATCTACATAACCTGCTGAATCAAATATTTGTGATCCAATATGTGCGTGCAGCCCTTTTAATTTAATCTTTGGATATTTTGCCAGTATTAAACTAACGGCTTCGTCAATTTGTGTTAAATCAAAACCAAATTTTGAATCCAAATGTCCCGTCTGTATATATTCATGTGTATGGCAATCAATACCAGGAGTAATTCTTAAAAGGATATCCACAGTTTTATTTCGATTTTCAGTAATTTTACCCAATAAATTTATATCATTAAAATTATCAACAGAAAATCTTCCAACGCCAACATCAACAGCAGCTTCTAATTCCCACTCCTGTTTATTATTTCCGTTAAACATAAGTTTGTCCATAGGAATACCAGCCTTGTATGCCGTATATATCTCACCGCCTGATACTACATCAAGTCCCAAGCCTTCCGATGTAACAATTTTAAATATCGCTGAAGTCGCAAGAGCTTTTGAAGCGTACAAAACGGTTATATTAGGATAATTTTTAAATGCTTCAATATACTCTCTACAAATAGTTCTTAATGTTAATTCATCAATAACGTATAGAGGAGAACCATACTTCTTTAATAGCTCTACGGTATCACACCCACCAATGGTTAAATTCTCTTTAATTTCTGCTGTTAAGGGCTTTATTCTTTGGTTTACACTCATTTTATAACCTCGACAAATATATAACCTTAAAAATTTTACATAAAACACGCATTTTCGTAAAGAATGCTAACGGTCAAATCTAGACTAAACGAATGATTTTTTAATCAATAATTAAAGTCATAATAACAACAATCGTTTAATTTATTGACAAAATAAAAATAATCATTAACAAAAAGAATATAAGAGTTTAACAGCAAGAAAGGTAACAAAATGGCAGGACTTGTAAGCATACTGGCACAAGCATTAATAAAACCAAAGATGTATGAAATTCAGCGTACACAAACAGTACAAAGAAAATCTACAAACCCTTTTGCGGGGGATTTTGCTAATCCTTTTGTAAGTGCTGCTGATAGTTCAAATCCGTTCAGATCTTACGGACAAAACCGCCCTGTTCAAGGCGGTTATTTTGCCGGTTATTATAATAACAAACCTAATATCGTTGGACAAAGACTTTTTATTGAAGTCTAAGACATACTTGCTCTGTAATCAGAGTTTATATCCATTAATCTATTAAAAAATCTTTTTACCCTATCCATAAATCCCAAATCTTCATCAGGTTCAGTATTATATTTTCTTCCAACTAAAGCTAAACTTTTAATATCTTTAGGTGCATTCTTCACTAACTTTTTAACTATTGGTGCAGCACCGGTAATTCCGTCAACTTCGACTTCTTTACCATTTAAAGCCGCTTTTTGTGGGGTATAAGTCCCGGTTGTGGCTGCGTAATTTGCTGCTCCGCTTGATACTTGAGCCTGAGTCCCTCCAGAAATTGTTTTCATTAAATTAGTTACATTATTTTCATTTATTCTGTATTCAGGTTTAAGTTTACCATCTTTATCAAGGTATTTTTCTTTCAAAATATCAGGAAGCTCATCTATAATTTCTGTTTTATTCTTTTCATCCATATTCTTAGCTTCTTTTACTTTGATTGCCTTGTATAAATCAACAAACGCATTATTTATTTCTTCTTTATATTTTTTCTCACCTTTTTTCTCCATATAGCCGTCTCTTGCAGCCGCTAATTTTACCGCTGCTGCCTTTACATTTGGATCGTCTTTTACTGATTTTTCTGCTGCTCTTTGTAATAATACATCTACAATCGCCTCAACTGTTTTCTTAATCTCTTTTTCATCGGCATCTTCTCTACTTGTTAATGCCTCTATCGGAGAAGTTTGATGTTCATTACACATACGTGTATCAAGCTCATTAATTATATTATCCTTTGTTATTGCTACTGCATCACCTGCTTTAGGATACATTAGTCCATATATCGTTGTTTTATCAGTATTTTCATCGTATAGTTTTGTTGCTGATTGATCTCTTGCTACAGTATCAGGCATTGTATTTATAAGAATTTTTTTCAATGTTGTATTATCAATTTTGTCTATTGCTTCCTTTAAGCTCTTAATACAATTCATAACCTTATTAGGTGTATTTGCTGATTCAAAATCTTCCTTAATATTCTTTAAAATCTTATCTAAACCTAATTTTTTAGCTACTTCTGAATCTACCTCATTTAATCTGTCATATAACTTATTAAAATCTTTTGTATATTCCTCAAACTCCTCTTTTTCTTCATCTGTTAAATCTTCTTTTGCTCCAGGAGTTTTTACATTATCAACTTTGCCTGTATTCCAAGGAGCTATACCAGGAGTAACTCCGCTTAATTGAGGGAAGCCCATCATCCAAGATGATGCCTGTGCATTCGCATTTTGTTGTGCTATATTCCAGAAATTTGACAATAAAGTTCCCATATCCATATTGGAATACAAGTTTACAGGTGAAAAAGACCAATTATGCAAACTGCTTAATTCCATACCCAGAGCCGCATTATTTAATCTCAAATTCATATCGGAAAAGAATGTCGGATCCTTTATCCAATAATTATCTATATAATTTGGTCTGATGAAAAAATTTCCGGTAAATGGTACTGTCATAATCTCTTCCTCTATATAAATATCCTTATATATATAAAGTATATGTCTATGACAAAATTGCTCTTTTTTCTAAATTGTTTGTTACAAAAATTTACAAAGTGTATTTGAACAACTAATTTTTTGCACCATTATAAAAATAACTTACAAATTTAGAAAAGAAGTCTCGACACTTTTCTTTAAATGTTTTTTGATTAACAACAGGTTCTTCGTAATCACCCGATGCAAAAATGTTTACCGGTTCTTGGTATGAAATATCGTTTTTAATTTCTCTAGGAGGTCGTTTTACACGTTTTTTCTTTCCCTTTGGGCGATACCATTTTTTATCAGTTTCATCAATTGTATATATTGCTTCCTGCTGATATTGCTCTCTTACAGATGTATCAAGAAATGGTTTTTCTTCTTGTTCAAAATTTTCTGAATTGTAACTATTCCCTATTGTTTTATTAGAATAATTCTTTTTATCTTTTTTAAACCAATTAGTAAAAATATTTTCTTTTTGTTCAATGCTATCACTGACAGGCTTTTGATATTTTACTTTTATAGGTTTCTTTGGATCACTTTTTCCGGTATTAAATTTCTCCCAAAACTTTAAATTTAATTTTTTCTTTGCTTTCATCTCACTTAAATTATTTGAAACCGTAGTCTTATCGGTTTTAGGAGAATTAACACTATTTTTTTGAGCAAGATACTGAATAATACCATTAGCAATACCTTCAGCAGAGTTTTGTGCAAAATTTTCAGCCTTATATATTTCCGAGTCTTTTGGATTAGTTAAATAACATAAATTGACATTAATCCCAAGATATTCTGAAGGTAGCAATATTTCGGAGTCTTGTTGTTCTAAGGGATTTTCTTTAGTCAACAACTCACCAACAAGAGATTTTGCAATACTTTGCGCAAGGTTTTGAGCACTATTATTATAATAAGAAACAGTTGTTCCGCCTTTTTCTATCGGATTTTCACCTTGTTGCGCCGCATTCATATGAATACTAATCAAAATACTAACATCATTCGCAAGAGCTAATTTTACCCTGTCGCTTGTATTTACATTATAATCTGCCTCTCGAGTCAAATAAACTATCGCACCTTGACGTTCTAATTCTTCTTTTAACTTAAGTACAACCTGCATGTTATAATCTTTTTCATAATCACGAAACATGCCGGATGCACCATTATCGTCGCCACCGTGTCCTGCATCAAGAGCTATATTAATTCCACTTAAAGGTTGACCTTGAGATCTTGGAACGCTTTTCATCATTAGGATAAAATCACCGTTGGAAAAACCTGTTCCATACTTAATTAACTCATTTTTAGAAACTCTTAGAATTAATGTTTCATCATTCATTCCAGAAACATTAAAAATATTAATAATAAGTTCATTAGGGTTATCTATAACTTCATAAGGAAGATTTCTTGAAAAAGCGACCCTATACAAAGATATATCAGATGCTGTTTTATCGTCAACATTATAAAAATCTGCAAGTGATGGTTCAATAGGCGTACCATATTTCCCGTATGCCATTGATACATCCGATTTATTTACCCAAGCGTATCGTGTAGGTGTTAAGTATACACGTAAATAATCACCTTGCTTAGCATCAACAATAAGTATTGTTCCCGGAGACAAATAACAAACTCCGTTCATTGGTTTGACTTCCGGCTCGCTTCTCAAAACAACTTTAGACTTGGATGTAACATAACAAGATTTACCTATTGGAATTAACGCATTATTCTTTTCAACAGGATTTGGCGACTGAACTTTCGTAATATAATACTGTCTAAACGTGCATTTGCCATCATTACAAACTTTTAAAAACACCTGATTTCTACCCGATTTTACAGGCACATTAATAGCAAAAGCACCGTTTGAGGCTGCTTCAACTTTCTCATTTTGATAATACAATGTTTCACCTTTATCCAAGGTTCCCATAAAATAAACATTGTCACGCACTGTCTTATTATATTTAGACACAGGACAAACCATGTCCAAAGCATAAACACAACCGCAACTAAATGCCGTAATTCCCAATAAAGCTATTATCTTCCTCATATTTGGGATTATATTATAAATTACAAAGCAGGGCAAGCGAATGTTAATAATTTTTACTTTTTCATCGCTTTTGTTCTTAGAAGTCTATGATAGGTAATTGCAAACCTATGAGCCTCATCACGTACTCTTTGAATTAAATATAACGCTTCCGACTGTCTTGGCAAAAGTATTGATGTAGATTGTTCGGGTAAAAATACTTCCTCTTCTCTTTTAGCAAGACTGACGAAATCTATACCTGAGATATTCATTTCTTTAACGACCTCCATCACAGATGATAATTGGCCTTTACCACCATCGATGATTATTAAGTCCGGTTTTTCCCAACCTTTTTCACCTATTCTTGAAAGCCGTCTGGTAAGCACTTCCTTCATCGACATAAAATCGTCTGGCTTTCCTTCTGTTGTTTTTATTTTAAATTTTTTATAAGCAGATTTTTTACTCATTCCATCTTGAAATACTACCATTGAAGCTACCGTATTTGTTCCTTGAATATGAGAAATGTCATAACACTCTATCCGTCTTGGGAAATTTGAAAGATGTAATTTTTCTTTTAAGTAACTCCCCACCTCATTAAAATCATTTCTAATTTTAGACAACTTTTCAAGTTTTGCTTTTTCTAACAGATGATTAGCATTCTTTTTAGCTAACTCTAACAATTCCCTTCCGTTCTTTGTTTTACCATAGCTTATCTTTACATTCTTCCCTGCAAGAAGTTTTAACCACTCTTGATAGAGCTCTTTATCACCTAAGTTTTCCAACTCATCAGAAACTACCTTATCAGGGAACTCTTGCCTTAAGTTACCATAATACTCCCTAAAGAAAGCCTCAAAATATTCAGTAACAGCATCCCCTTCTTCAAAATATACAAAGTCCTTTTTGTCTATCAAACGCCCTTCTCTTATGAGCAAAATAACAAGTGCAAAAATTCCGTCTTCATACACAAAAGAAAGAATATCCTCATTCTTGCCAGTATTTTCATAAACAACTTTTTGTCGCTCAAGAGTTTTTTGTAAATCTAAAT
>CALURS010000056.1 GCA_944323215.1 Candidatus Gastranaerophilales bacterium
ACTAAAAATACGGTGCATAAGGGTGACATCAATAGCAACCCCTCTATTTTCACCATTTTTAGTATTCAAAAAATGTACCATATTATTGCTAAGGTCAAAATTCTCGACTTTTAAGCGTAAAACTTCTCCGTAACGTGCACCGGTTGTTACCAGCAATAAAAAGAAGATGTACAACATCTCTGAATGCTCTTTGCATGCAAATTTAAGTTTTTCAGCTTCTTCTTCAGTCAAAAAACGGGTACGTCCATTTGGCTTAGGCATTAACTTAACTTTTGAACAAGGATTTACTTCAATAATTTCCAGCTCCTTGACAGCATAGGTCAATACAGCTGATATGCACATGATGTACTTGTTAACAGTGTTATTTCCCCTTGTACATTCTTTCTTACCTTTAAAAATCTTTTCAGTTGCTAAAAGTTCTTTACACTCTGAAATATCAGACGCTAGCAACTTAGTAACATGTATGCCTCCGATATGAGCGCGCCACCAGTCAAACATGCACTTATATTTTGGCGAATGTTCCTTGTAACGTACAGGGGCAATATTTTTTTCAAAATAGTCAATAAGTTGCGTCATTGTTCTGATTGTTTTTCGTTCAGACCCCTCTACAACAGTTCTGTTCAACTCCTTGTATTTTCCCTCATTCATTGCCGTTTCAGTTTTATTGGCAAAATCTACAGCGTCTGATTTTCTGGCAAAAGTCTTTCTAACTGGGCTATAGCCCAGTTTACGAACCTCAACAAAATAAGATACTTTACCCTTTTTACTCGTTCTTTTTCTGATTGTTGCCATGTACCACCTTTCATGACGCACTTATGACGCACTAATTTTATAATAATACAAACAACTATAAAAAACAACGAACAATCCACAACGGTTAAAACCTACTATATACAAGAATTATCATTGTTTAAAATTATCCGAGATTTTTTAAGATTATACACACTCAAAAACTTAATATCCTCGTGTTTATTTAATGTTTGCCATCAATCTCTTGGCAAACTTTTTTTTATTTTTTAGATTTTATAATTCATCGTTTCTGTAATAAAATTTTTAGCTATAGAAAGAGCTTTGCTATAGATTAATTTATTTTCAAAGAAATCAGGTTGAGAGATATAATCCTTAACAATTTTTCTTGCATAAGAGCCAACAGCAATTCCGTGGTATTTTATTCCGCATAATTTAGCTAATTTAAGTGTCTTAGAATTAGTCCCCCCTGATAGAACAATGTAGACAGGTAAATTCTCATTTTGGATTATTTCTGCCATAGCTACAGCTTGAAGTGTTGTCTTGTAGTCATCATTACTTCCGCTCATTGGTATACCGTCTGTTTGGATTATTGTAGTGTATGGCTTCCTTTCTGCTAGTAATCTTTTTATCCTTGATATAACTCTTTTATTTCCTAGGTTTAGTCTGTCAATGCAGATAGAGAGCATTCCATCATATAGTTTGTTAATGGTATTCCATTTTTCGTCTGTTTCGTCTTCATCTTCGGCTGTTGCGTGAAGCTCTATACAGTCGATTCCAAGCGGAATAATAGTCGGAAGAATTTTGTTGAGGTCAATGTCCTTAGATATCAGGTCTATTCCGTTAACAGGACAAATGGAAGCGCATTTAGTACATCCCAAACAACGTTCTTCTTCTATTTGGGTTATAGGTGTATCAGTGATTGCATTATTAAAACAGACTTCTTTACATTTTCCGCAGTTTATACAGTTAGAATTAATTTTTGCTTTTAAGATATGCGGATCACCTTTGATTCCGACACTAACACATTTGTATTTTGCATCACAGGCTACGTTAATAATTTCCGGCTTGGCAGACAAATCAAAAACTTTACATCCTGCATCAGAATATAACCTAACCAAACGCCGAACTTCGTCAACGGATTCATTACCAGCACCACAGACCAGCTTAAAGAAGCATCTGTTTTCAAGAAGCTCTTTCACTTTTTACTGTTTACCCTTACGCTTGTAGTAATCTTCAATAAATCCTGTATTGAAGTTTCCGCTGATGAATACATCATCTTCAATTATACCTTGATGAAAAGGAATAGTTGTTTCAATCCCTGTGACAACGTATTCTTTTAGAGCTTGATACATTCTTCTTCTGGCTTCATTTCTTGTGTGTCCCCAGCAAATAAGTTTTCCAATCATACTGTCATAGTAAGGAGGAATACTATATCCTGGGTAAACGTGAGAATCAACTCTTACACCGAAACCACCAGGAGCAAAGTATCCGTCGATTTTTCCAGGGCACGGCATAAAGTCTTTTTCAGGGTTTTCAGCATTTATACGACATTCAATTGCATGACCGTTTAATCTTACTTGATCTTGTGTATAACTTAATTTTTCCCCGGATGCAACAAGAATTTGTTCACGTACAATATCAATCTGTGAAATCATCTCAGTTACACAGTGTTCTACTTGAACACGGGTATTCATTTCCATAAAATACCATTTCCCGTCGTGGTCAAGAAGAAATTCACAAGTTCCAGCACCTTCGTAGTTGATAGCTTTTGCTGCTCTTACAGCTGCCTCACCCATTTGTTGACGAGTTTTTTCATCAATGGCAGGAGAAGGAGCTTCTTCTAATAATTTTTGGTGTCGTCTTTGTATTGAACAATCTCTTTCTCCTAAGTGAATAACGTTTCCATAGCTGTCACCAATAATCTGGACCTCAATGTGTCTTGGGTTTTCAAGGAATTTTTCGGCATAAATATCAGGATTCCCAAAGAACTTTTGTGCTTCTTGTTGGCACAAATTCATGTTATCTTCAAGTTCTTCATCGCTGCGGACAATCCTCATGCCTTTTCCGCCCCCGCCTGCTGTTGCTTTTAAAATTATAGGGTAGCCCGCTTTATGTGCAAATTCTTTTAATTCTTCTACTGAGTGAATAATTCCTGTTCCGGGGGTTACAGGCACATTGTTTTCTACCATTGTTTTTCTTGCAGTAGCTTTATCTCCCATTTTTCTCATGCTGTCTGCGCTTGGTCCGATAAATTTTATACCGTGTTTATCGCAAATATCTACAAAATCCGCACGCTCCGACATAAATCCGTATCCGGGATGAATTGCATCTGCTCCTGTCATCATAGCAGTTGAAATTATTGCTGGGATATTAAGATAACTTTCTGAACTTGGTGCCGGTCCTATACAGTATGCATCGGTCGCTAATCTAACGTGTAATGAATTCGCGTCAGCTTGCGAATATACTGCAACTGTAGGTATCCCTAATTCTCTACAAGCTCTTATAACTCTTACTGCTATTTCTCCGCGGTTTGCGATTAAAACCTTTTTAAACATTTATACTCCTTAGTGCAAAAATGGGGGCATTACTTGCCCCCTGCTATTTTTGTTTTACTATTCTACATACATTAATACTTGTCCGTATTCTACAGGATCACCGTTTTTTACACAAATTTGTGTTACTTTTCCTGATACTTCAGACTCGATTTCATTCATTAATTTCATAGCCTCTATGATGCAAACAGTATCACCTTTTGAAATGGTTTTACCAACTTCAACAAAAGGTGCAGCATCCGGAGCAGAAGCAGAGTAGAATGTTCCAACCATAGGTGAAGTTATTGGTGTTCCTGCTGCTTTGCATTCTTGCTTTGCCGGAGCTTCAGATGCAGGTGCTGTTGGCTGGCAAGCTGAAACAACAGGCGCTGATACTGCGACAGGTTGTGCGATAACTTCTTTTACTTCTTTTCTAAGACTAATAGCTTGTTCGCCGTCTTCCAGTACAATTTCTGTTAAGCCTTCTTTTGATAGAATTTCGGCTAGTTCTTTTATATAAGATGTGTCAAATATCATTTTATTTCCTCACTACAATCTAGCATCTGTCAAGATATTCATTCGTTCTGGTATCAACTCTTATTCTATCTCCGTTAGATACAAAGAATGGTACGTTAATTACTGCTCCTGTTTCTGTTTTAGCAGGTTTTGTTCCGCCTTGAGCAGTGTTTCCTTTTTCTGCGGGTGGGGTATCTACTACCTCAAGTTCAACGTGTGGCGGTAAATCTACGCCGAGTATTCTTGAATCGTGCATTAATACTTGAACAATTAAATTTTCTTTCAAGTATTTTACACCATCTCCGATTTGATCTTCAGTTAGTTGTACTTGTTCGTATGTTTCTGTATCCATCATTACATACTCTTTTCCTTCTTTATACAGATATTGCATTTCACGTCTGTCTAACATCGCTTTTGCAACTTTTTCACCTGCTCTGAAGGTCTTTTCTATTACGTTTCCGGACTCTACATTTTTAAGCTTGGTTCTTACAAATGCTGCTCCTTTTCCAGGCTTTACGTGTAAGAATTCTACTACTGTCCAGAGACCGTTATCTAATTCTAAGGTTAAGCCATTTTTTAAATCATTTACGGAAATCATATTAACTCCTATATTTTCGTATAACTATTCTCTTTTTAATTTTGATTCTAACATAAACATGTATTTTTTCAAACTTACTCAGCTTTTGATTATATCTTGTTTATATCTTTATTTCCTTTAACCCTATTGTTTCCTTGTTTTTTTTATTTTTATTTTCGTTAAATTTTTGTAATATAATCTTATTATGAAATTTAAATCTCAAAAATTTGCATTTATATTTTGTCCTGTACTGTATGTCCTTATTTTCCTTTTATTATGCTCTAATTTTAAGGATGATTATTTGGCGGTGCAAAATCATATTTATCCTGTGCTTAATCTTCTATATATTTTTTCAGCGGATGTTATTTTGACTGTATGGCTACTTATTTTTAGTTCCAATTTAAAAGCAAATTTTGCAGCCGGTGTAGCTTTTGTTTTATTAGTTGCATTATATAGTCCGTTTAACTCGCTATTTGGGTTGTTTTCGAATCCTGTTCCGCTTATTTCTTCTATGCTTTTGACGTATTTAGCCGGTTTAATGGTTAAATATATTCTAAGAAAATCCAATAAACGATTATTAAATGCTATTGTAGGAGCTTATTTTTCAAAGAAAACCAGAAATAAAATGATGTCTGGTGTAATGACTGAGTGTGAACCGATAAAAGTTCCTGTTACTATATTGGAATGTTCTATTGGAAATATAAGTGCATTAATTGAAAATAATTTGCCCAAAGAGGTATTTAGTAAGATTAATTTTGTTTTGGATACCGTCATTAACAGCATTATTGATAACGATGGAAGAGTTGATAAATTTATCGGAACAAAGATTTATGCATATTGGGATAAAAAAAATAGTTCTCATCTTGCTGTAAAAGCGGCGTTAGATGCGTGCAAAGCTTTGGAAATAGCAGGTGAGTCAAAAGATGTAAAGCTTAATATCGGCATTCATTATGACGAAGTTTTGGTTGGTCTTTTGGGTACGACCAGTGTTATGAATTATTCAATAGTTTCGCCGGCGATTGATATTGTGGATACTATTGTTGCATCGTGTTCTATCTATAACAAAAAGGTTCTTATATCAAGAGAGGTTTATAAACAAGGTTGGCGGAATTTATTAGCGGTTAAAATTGCGACTATAAATATAAGAGGTGCTCTTATGTTTACTGATTTGTATGAGCCGCTTGAAGTTAAATCAAAACGTGTCGGGCTTAAAAATGATTAATATTGATTATCTTACTATAAGTGCATTTATAAAGGAAAACAGGGATTTTATAATTTCGTCTAGGATTCAAAAAATTAGGCAATCATCCCCACGTGATCTTGTTTTAGTTTTAAGGAATAACGGTGAATCGAGAAAATTATATATTAATATTTCTCCGGAACTCTATCACTTATGCTTTATGAGTCCTCAAAATGAGGAGAAAAGGTTATTAGAGTATCCCAAAAATCCTCCTATGTTTTGTATGTTACTTAGAAAGTATCTTGAAAATGCAAAAATAACTAATATTACTCAACCATATTATGAACGAATTGTAGAGTTTGAACTTGAAACTAAAACCGATTTTGAAATTAACAAAAAGTTTATTTTAGCAGTTGAGCTTATGGGTAAGTATTCAAATATTGTCTTATATGACAAGACCAATTCAATAATAATCGGATGTGCTCATAATGTTGGAGAAAATAAAAGCCAAATAAGAGAGCTATATGGTGGTATTCCTTATGTTTATCCGCCTGTATCGAACAAAAAAGATTTGTTAAGATACTTTTGGCAAGTTAATTACGAATATTTATCAAAAGACTTTTTAGGAATATCAAAATATTTTGAGTCTTTGTGTAAAGGTTTGGAATTGGAACAAATCAAAGATTGTATGGAGTTAAAAAATATTAATCCTGCAATCACAGAAAAAGAGTATTCTATTTTTGGTGATTTAATACTCGGGAAAAAAGAATTTGTATCTTCAGTTAATCAGGTAATTGATGAATATTATTCTAGAGAGCAATATTCAAAGAAGATTTCAGGAATAAAATCCTCCCTTCTATCAGTTGCGTTAGCAAAAAGCAAAAAAGTTAAAAATTCGCTTGCTAAAATAACAACTTTAAGAAGCAGACGTGATAATACAGAAAAGTATAAGTTGTATGGAGAACTTTTAACAGCGTATGCCTATATGGGTAAGGATTATATTTCTGAAATAGAACTTACTGATTACAATAGCGGAGAGCAAATTCTTATTCCGCTTGATGAAACGCTATCGATGATTGATAATGCAAAATGGTATTTTAAACTTTATACGAAGTCAAAAAGGACGAGAGAAAAGACAATAGGTTTAATTAATTCTTTAAATGAAGAAAAAGAATATTGGGAGCAGGTAGTCTATAGTATAGAAAATGCAGATTCAGTATCCATTTTAAATGACATAAAAGAAGAATTGGGAATTGGAGATAGCGTTAATAAAAAAGTTAATTCTGTACAAATTGAACCCCAAAACATATCAGGCTATGTTGTTTATATTGGTAGAAATAATAAGCAAAATGATTATATTGTATCTAAAATAGCCAAGGAAAATGATGTATGGTTCCACATAAAGGGTCATGCCGGTTCTCACGTTTTATTAAAAATTACTGATAGTAGTGAACCTGATGAAAAAATTATTTTTGAATGCTGTAAATTGGCAAAAAAATACTCATCAGTTCCGGAAAATGAGAAGTCAGGAGTTATATATACAAAGAGAAAATATTTAAGAAAGCCTCCTGCGGCAGCTTTAGGGTATGTTACTTATAAAAACGAAAAAGAAATTTATTTGTAGTGAATTGTTTGAAAATTTTTGTGAAAACTTTATAAAAAATTAATACACACTAAGTTTTGTTTAAATTATAATATAAGTAGAAAGACTTGGTAGTGAGATGAAGTACTCAAAGTATTCAGTAATAATAGTAGGCAGTGGAATTGCCGGCATGTATTCAGCTCTAAAGCTGACGGAACACACAAATTTACCTGACGGAATTCTTTTGGTTTCCAAGTATAAGCTTGGCGACGGGAATTCAAAATATGCACAAGGTGGAATTGTGGGGGTGTTGAAGGAGAATCCTTCAGATTCTTGTGTTTCTCATATTAATGATACATTAAAGGCAGGAGCCGGTCTAAGTGATATAAATGCAGTAAAGTTTATATCAGAAAGTTCTGATGAAGTAATTCATGATTTAATGGGCTATGGTATAGATTTTGATAAAAATGAAAAAGGAGCTTTAAGCTTTACGCTTGAGGCGGCACACAGTATAAGAAGAATTTTGCATTCCGGTGGTGATGCGACAGGAAGAAGAATTGATGAAGGTCTTTGTAAAAGTGTTTTAGAAAATGACGATATAACAGTTTATGAAGATTCAATAGTTGTAGAATTGCTCATCAGTAAAGAAGGTGAATGTAAAGGTGTAATTGCTTATAACTCAATTACTGATGAATATGAGGTTATATATTCTTCGCATACAATATTAGCTACAGGCGGATTAGGACAATTATACAAATACACAACTAATCCTGTGGGAGCAACAGGTGACGGTTTAGCATTAGCGTATAATGCAGGTGCAGAGCTAAGGGATTTAGAGTTTATCCAGTTTCATCCAACATCTTTGGCAGTAGATGGTGGAGAGAACAGGTTTTTAATCTCAGAAGCCGTTAGAGGTGAAGGTGCCAAGCTTATTGATAAATCAGGAAATGAGTTTATGGCAAAATATCATGATAAACGAGAGCTAGCACCAAGGGATATTGTTACTCGAGCCATAAATTCAGAAATGCATTTAAAGCATTTAGATAAAGTTTATCTTCAAACTTCAACAATAGACAGGGCTACGATTCTTCACAGATTTCCGACCATAGCAGGAGTATGTAAGAAAAACGGTATTGATATAACGACATCACCAATACCTGTTTCGCCGGCAGCACACTATTCAATGGGTGGTGTTAAGACTGATTTGAACGGTTGTACCTCAGTTAAAGGTCTGTATGCAATAGGTGAGGTCTCATCAACAGGTCTACATGGTGCTAACAGACTTGCAAGCAATTCTTTGCTTGAATGCGTTGTTTGTGCGTGGTCATTAGCAGATTATCTGTCATTTGCTAACCTTACGCCACCTAAGATGATTGATGAAGCTATTAAAAATGAGATAGAAGATTATGAACAAAATATAGACGATGTCGTTTATGATGTTGAGTCTTTAAAGAAGGAATTGCAGCAGTTGATGTGGGACAATGTTGGAATTGTTCGTTCAGAGGAGACTCTTACTAAGGCTCTTAAAAAAATAAAAATGCTTAAATCAACATTTAGGAAATCAAAACGCTGCTTGAGTATGGAGGAGTACGAGTACAGAAATATGTTAGAAGTTGCAGAACTTATTACTGAGGCAGCCTTAAATCGTAAAGAATCTCGGGGAGCTCATTATAGAACCGATTACTTGCAAACCTCAGAGCACGGTGTACATAGTTCAATAAAAAAAGGAGAATTACAAGTTGCTTACTAATTTTTATATAGAAGATCATGTTAAGAATGCTCTTAAAGAAGATATGAGTTTTGGAGATATAACTACAGATTACCTTACAAATGAAACAGATATAATGTCCTGTGAGTTAAATACAAGAGTAGATGGTATATTTTGCGGGAAGGATGTTTTTGAAGCAGTTTTTAAGATTCTTTCTGGCGGAAGTGTAAAAATTAAGTTTTATGTAAAAGACGGAGATGAAATAAAAAAAGGGCAAAAGCTTGCAGATATTGAAGGCCCTGCAAGATATATTTTGACAGGTGAACGTACAGCCCTTAATTATATTCAAAGGATGTCGGGAATTGCAACTGAGACAAATAAGTATCAAAAAGCAATTGGTAATTATAGTGCAAAAATTGTAGATACCAGAAAAAATACTCCGGGATTCAGAGCTTTTGAAAAATATTCAGTAAAAGCCGGTGGAGGAAGTTTACATCGATTTAATTTGTCTGATTGTGCCATGATAAAAGATAATCATATTAAGTATGCAGGAACATTGACTGCTGCGGTAAAAAAATTAAAGGAAAATATATCACATGCACATAAAATCGAGGTTGAATGTGATACACTTGAACAGGTTAGAGAGTGTCTGGAGTGCGGTGTGGATATAATTATGCTTGATAATATGTCATTAGAGCAAATGCGTGAAGCTGTTAGTATAATAGGTGGAAAAGCTATAGTTGAGGCAAGCGGAAACGTTAATCTTTCAACTGTAGCAGATATTGCAGCAACAGGTGTTGATATAATATCTTCCAGTGCAATAGTTGCTAAAGCACCAACTTTAGATTTAGGGCTAGATGCCAAGTAATTATGGTGTGTACACGTTTGGTAAATTGTGCTATACTCTAAATAGTGGTAGTGATTTTGTAAAAAGTCATTTAAAATTGGTATAGAATAGCTTATTGGAGAAATTTATGTCAAACGAGGAGAACGCTAAAGAGTTTGCAAAAAATAATAAACAGGAGCAAGGTAGCTCTTTGATTTTAAATATTGTATCAATGCTTATTATTGGTGCATTAATTGTTATAGCTAACTATTTTTTATTTAATTCTTTTTCAGAGAAAATATTAGCTAAAGTAAATACAGAGGCTGTTGAGACAGAAGAAGAAGTGACTGATGAAATAGAAAGAGGGATAATTGTTGATTTAGGAGACTTTATTCTAAACCTCGCAGATGATAGTGCAAGAAAGTATCTTAAGGTCAATGTTGCAGTGGAAGTATCTAAAAAGGATACAGATATGTTAGACGCACAACCTGAACAAGGTGGTGGAGGTCATGGCGGACACGGTTCAGCCCCTGCAGCTGTTGATCCAATGGAAGCTATTCAAAAAGAAATGAACCAATTTAAGCCGGCAATTAGAGATGCTGTTATTACTAATTTAACAAGCAAGACATCTACTGAGTTGTCGACTACGGCAGGAAAAGAACTTGCCAAAGAACAGATAGCTGATGAGATTAACTCAATATTTGGCGGCGAAAGAGAAGTCTTGAGAGTTTCTTTTGGTCAGTTTATAATTCAATAATTTCGTAAGGCGGATAATGGCTAAACATATAGATGGAGATTTAGAAAAAAATAACGATTTCGAAATGGATACCAGT
>CALURS010000057.1 GCA_944323215.1 Candidatus Gastranaerophilales bacterium
AACTGATTCGTTCCACGGCACGGCGTTTGCGCTCAATTTCAATACGCCTTTTGTGGAAGTCCTTCCCGGCGAAACGAGCACCCGAAATATGAGTATTCTTCGTTTAGTCGGTCTGACCGACAGGATATTGCAGGATGAAAACGACTTGGATTTGGCTTTCAAACCCATTGACTTTACATATGCAAATAAAGTTTTAGCGGAAAAGAGAAAAGAGGGGATAGCTATTTTAGTTGAATATTTAAATAAGAATTTTTAGAAGGGAAAACATGGAACTTGTAACAGTAATTGTTGGCATCTATAATGGCGAAAAGTACTTGGAGCAATGCTTAGAGTCAGTTGTTAAGCAAACACATAGTAATTTAGAAATTTTATTAATAGATGATGGGTCTACGGATAATTCTGGTAAAATTGCTGATGAGTTTGCAAAAAAAGATCAGCGTTTTAAAGTCATACATAAAAGTAATCAAGGCGTTAGCGCATCGAGGAATCTTGGATTATCTATTATGCAGGGAGAATATGTTTGCATTATAGATCAGGATGATTATTTACATAAAGACTATATTAAGTATTTTATGTCGATGATCAAAGAATATAATGTTGATATTGCAACGGGGGTATATGTATCAGATTTCATTGGTGAACCACCAGAAGATAAAGAAGTAGTGAAGTCTAAATGTGAAATCTGGAGTGGGGATAAGGCGGCAAAAGAAATATTATTGCACAATATACAAGTTGCTCCTTGGAATAAGATTATTAGAAAAAAGTTGCTTGATGATAATGGTATAAGATTTCAAGAACAGTTTTTTTGCGGTGAAGGGTTAGCGTTTTCTGTCGAAAGTTACCAATCAGCTGATAGGGTTGCGGTAACGCATGAAAAGTTATATTACTATCGAATAGATAATGCCACAAGTGGGACAAGCACATTTAGCGAAACAAAGTTAAAAAGTGCGTTGGGCGCCACAGACTATATCTGGGAGAAATTAAAGGACAAATCAAAATATTCTCAAAACATAATAAAATTTGAAAAATGGAGAACCACAGTAGGATGGTTTGTAACCCTGCGCTTATGCGGTGAAAAGAGAAAATATCCGAAAATTTATAAAGAACTAAAGAAGGGAAGTAGGAAAAATGCATTAAAGGTATTAAGTCTTCCTGTAAGACGGAAACAAAAATTAATTGCAAGCGTTTTCTTTCTGAGCCCCACAATAGGTTCATACATTTTGGGTAAACATAAAAATAAAAAAACAGGCGGTAAGTTTTCAAAGTAAAAGTAGCGATAGCTTTTTATGTTTATCTATATTGGAGTACGTATTACATAGTTTAAATCATGACATGTAATAATTTAATTATATTAAATAATGAAGGATGAAAAATATGATGGGAGTATCTGTAAGTATCATTGTCCCTATGTATAATGTTGAAAATTATTTGTGTGAGTGTATAGATTCATTATTAAACCAAACATTATCAAATATAGAGGTAATACTTGTAGATGACGGTTCGCCGGATAATTGTGGCACTATAGCGGATGAGTATGCGCTAAAGGATAATAGAGTCAAAGCAATACATCAGGAAAATCAAGGATTGGGACCTGCAAGAAATACGGGAATGAAATTAGCTACGGGTGAATATATAGGTTTTGTTGATTCTGATGACTTTGTAAAACCTACTATGTTTGAAAAGTTATATGCCGCTGCAAGAGATAATGAGTGCGATATTGTTACTGGTGGAAGTACTAAAGTATCGCAAAAAAAAGTCGTCAAAGTAATGCATCCGTTGGCGGGTAAATTATTCACTCAAAGCTCAGAAATATTGAATTTAAGGAAAAAGTTTTATGGTCATTTGGAATCTTTAGATGGGAGTGTTTACTTACCGGTGTCAAGCTGGCGAAGTATATATAAGAGAGAATTGATAGAAGATCATAAATTAGCTTTTCGTGAAATTTTATCTGAGGATATTTTTTTTGATTTAGATATATATGCCGTTGCGAAAAGTATTTTGTTTATAGACGCAGTTGATTACTGCTATCGTAATCAAGGACAGTTCTCGATTACTAGAACTTTTTCAGAAAATAAACTTATAAGGTATCGCGATTTACTGTCAAATCTAATGCAGAAAGCTTTAGAAGAATGTGATAATGAATGCGTTCTGCGAGTAAAGAGCCAAGCGATTGACCGTTGTCGGGGGTATGCAAGGCTTGTAAACCGTTCTGGCGATACTATAAAAAATAGAAAAAAATATTTAAAAAATTTTGCTGAAGACAATGAAATTAAAAAATGTTGGGAAGGATTTCCCTTAAAATATTTACCAATTAAACAAAGAATTTTCCATTGGCTAATTTTAAAGAAATTATATGGGTGCGCTCTCCTGCTTGCGAAGGTTGCATAAAAGTTTTTAAATATATTTAGTTATATATAGGCTAACTTTTGTTTTGATGTAATTTTATAAATTGCTGGATGGTTAATAATGAAAAACATTTTTAGAAAATTAATATATGGCTATAAAGCTGATTCAAATTCTTATATTAAACATTTAAAAGAAGCAGGCGTAAAAATTGGTGGTGATGTTATAATTTATGCTCCTACAAAAACATTTATAGATACTCAATACCCTTGGATGATAACCATTGACAATCATGTGCGTATTACTGAAGGCGTTAAAATTTTGACACATGATTATTCATGGTCAGTTTTAAAGTTATTTGTTAATAATAGCATTACGGGGGGTATATTGGGTGCCAGCGGTAATGTAACTATTGGCGATAATGTTTTTATTGGGATGAACGCAATAATTACCCGTAATGTAACAATAGGTGATAATGTAATTATCGGTGTTGGTAGTATAGTTACTAAAGATTGTGAAAGCGGTTATGTTTATGCCGGTAATCCTGCTCATAAAATTATGAGCATTGATCAATTTTATGACAAACGAAAGGAGTTGCAGCTAAAAGAAGCTAAGGATCTAGCGCTTGCCTATTATGATAGGTTCGGGAAGAAACCAGATAAAGAGGTATTCCACGAGTATTTTATGTTGTTTGCTAATAACCAGGATATTGTGTCTTGTGATATATTCAACAATAAAATGAATTTATGTGGCAATAGAGAGGATTCTTTTAAGTATATATCAAACAACAAGCCAATTTTTGATAATTACGAAGAGTTTCTTAAATACTGCTTTGACAAATAGTTTAGGTTAGCTGCTGGTTTATTAAATGAATAAAAAGTGTATATTTATTCTCCCGTATTTCGGGAAATTCAATAATTATTTTCAATTATTTTTGAATTCATTTTCATATAATAGCAGCTTTGATTTGCTGATTATTACAGATTGTGTTGATAAATATAATTATCCAGCGAATGTCAGGCTAGTAAAGAGTACGTTAGCTGAAGTAAAAGCTATCGCTGAGCAGAAACTTAGCTTTGAAGTCTGTCTTGATAAACCTTATAAATTATGTGACTTTAAACCTGCTTATGGCCTATTATTCGAGGAATATATTAGAGGGTATGAATATTGGGGGCATTGTGATTGCGATATTTTGTTTGGCAATCTAGAAGAAATTTTAACACCTTTGCTTGAGCAGGGATATGATAAATTATTTGCTGCCGGACATATGACAATATATAAAAATACCTACGAAAATAATCGTAGGTTTATGTCGTTGCATAATGGCGTGGCAATTTATAAAGAAGCTTTCACAACTTCGGACATTTATGTCTTTGATGAAGATTGCCAGTCAAAGCATCACAATGACAATAATGTGCATTCCATTTTTCTTGAGAGTGGAGTAAAAGTATTTTCTGAAGATTTGTCAATGAATCCGTCGGCTGGTTCGGCAAAATTTATCCAGGCAAAATATATTCCTCAAGAGAGGAAGTTTATAAAACAGCTGTATGTTAAGGCGAGATATTATTTTGATAAAGGCGATATTTTTTCTTTATATGCTCAAGAAGGTAGGTTGAAGAGAAACGGCTATCTTTATATGCATTTTCAGATGAGAAATATGCGAGTTGATAAAAAGATAACAGAGAATAATTCAATAGAAATATTGCCAGATCGTTTTCACGTTTGTAAAAAAATACCTGCTAATGTTAATGAACTCAGAGAGTACACTATAGGTTTTCCATATTTGTTTTGGGTTAATTTTTATAAGAAAAAGATAATTAGAAAATTAAAATAAAATAGGAATTTCTTTATAAATTAAGATATATGCTACAAGCGTATTATAAAGGTAAACAATCATCATATACAGGTATTTCGGCTATACCGGTTAGCAAATGTGGGTATATTATCATACTTGCATTTGTGTACTATTTGCTTTTTGCCCCTATTGCATATTTACCCGACAGATCAATAATAAAGTATGGGATGATTTTGATTGTTGGTCTCTTTGTTCTGTACAACATAAAGGTGATCTTACAAAAGAAATATTTATCTATGAATATTCTTTTATTACTCTTTGTTGTGGTCTGCTTTATCTCTTCAATAATAAATCGAAATACTATCTCCTCCCGTGATCCATTTTTAGCTTCAATTGTGTATATGGGCACTTTGGTTGAAGCGTTATTAGTATTTGAAATCTTAGCAGAGAAGGAAGGTTTTTCATTTATAATTAATATATTATACAGGCTAACTATATTTACCGTAATAATTACTGACTTTTTAATATTTTTTGTGCCAACGTTATTTTCTATCTATGGTCACAATTATCTTGTAGGAACTAAATTTGGAGTGGCATATCTTCATGTGCAGCTTATTGTTTTATTATTCTTACGAAGAACTACAAAGCTATATAAGACAAATTTTTTTTATGTTTTAACTGTATTATATAGTGCTTTGGCCGTATTTATTTCTATTTATGTGGATTGCATGACGGGGGTAATGCTGTTTGCAATTTTTTTATTGGTATACTTCATTTTCTATAGAATAAGAAGGGCGTTAGCAAATCCTGTTCTGATAGTTGTAGTATTATTGATTTTCTGTGTTATGCTACTTATCAATTCGACAATTATGGAAAATGAATATGTTCAGAATTTTATAATCAATATATTTGAGCGCAGTCCTACAATGACTGGGCGTACTAGAATTTTTGAGCATATCTCCTATATTATGGCGGGGCATTGGGCTTTAGGATATGGCTATGGTTCTGCTTATGAAATTACTATGGAATTGATAGGTGCGCCAAATGTGCAGAATGGCTTATTGAATTGGTGCCTTGAATGTGGTATTTTTGCGGCTATTTTAATTATTGCGATGCTGTTCAACTCCTTCAGAAAGGTAAAGTATTGTGATAAAGAGCTGTATCCTGTTGTTGTTATTCTGTATAGTTTTTGTATTATAGCATCGATAGAAGTTTGTATTAGCGGGCAGTTCTTTACATGGATGTTTTTTGTCTTTGTATATTCCACATATACGTGCCATCTAAATTATAAGGATTATAAGACTAAATTTATAAAAAAGAGGTGTTATGATGGGTGAGTTAGTTGGTATTATTATACCTGTTTATAACGTAGAGAAATATATACGACGATGTTTGGATACGGTTATCTCGCAAACATATAAAAATATAGAGGTTTTATTGATAGATGATGGATCGTCGGATAGTAGTTATTCAATATGCCAGGAGTATAGTAAAAAAGATAATAGACTTAAATTATTGCATAAGGAAAATGGTGGAGTTAGTTCGGCAAGGAATATTGGAATAGATGTTGCCAATGGTAAGTATATATCCTTTGTTGATGCCGATGATTGGGTAGAACCAGATTATATTGAAATGTTAATTAAAACGATGGGGGGGGGTAATAACGTAATTGTTTTTTGTCAGCATTTTAGCAATGGAAATGATGATAAGTATATTAATTGTGGGGTTTATGAAGGAAATTATGTTGATTTTTTTCGTGAAGATATAAAAATCGGATATGTGTGGGAGGGGTTATATCCAAAATCTCTTATTTCGGATTTAAGGTTTGATGAAAATTTTACAATTGGAGAAGATACGGTTTTTGTATATAGTGTTGCAAAAAAGGCAGAAAAACTTTATAGGTTACCAATAAGACTTTATCATTATTTTGATCGCATAGATTCTGCTGTCTATTCGACATTTAATGAAGGTAAGATGACGCGGTTATATTCTTGGGAGCAAATTATCAAAATTTATGCAGATGATAAGTATTGTTGTAATAAAGCTAAAGCAACGATGGTTATTAGCTGGAATTTGTTACGAAATTATTACTTTGATGAAATTTTCAGAAAAAAATATTATAAATATACGTTTAAATATTATAAGAAGTATTTAAGATATTATTTAATTTCGCGGAATAGTTTATTGTCAAAAATTAAATTTCTTATTATATCTTTTATAGCAAGAATTATATTAAAAAAATACAAATAAGACTTTTTAACTAAGAATAAAGTAACCATGATAAAAATAGCGATATTAACAAATCTTGATACGACAAATTATGGAAATAGACTCCAGAATTATGCTGCACAAATGGTATATAATTCATTGGGTGTAGAAGCTGAAACTCTTAAATTGGCTAATCAGTCTTCAGTAAGGAAAATTTATCGTTTATTTCGTGACACCTGGCAGAAAATTATACGGTCGAGGCGGGGAGTTTGTCTTCAGTTCAGTAAATACATTAGATGGAGTAAATATTCTGTCGCAACAAATAAAGAAAGAGCTAATATAAATAAATATTACAACTATATTTCTGCTGGTAGTGACCAAATTTGGAACGTGTTGTGGACAAAAGATGATACATATTTTCTTCCATTTATCGATAGCCTAAAAAGGATTTCATATGCTGCAAGTTTTGGTATAACGGAAATACCTATAGATAAGCAGAAAATGGTAAAAGACAATTTATTATCTTTTAAAGCTATTTCTGTTAGAGAGGATGCCGGGGCAAAAATTGTTAAAGATTTAACGGGGTGTAATGCAAAAGTCCTTATTGATCCTACGCTAATGTTGGATAAAAAGGATTGGACTAAAATTGAAAGACGACCTAGAGGAGTCGATTTAACAAAACCATATATCTTAACATATTTTTTAGGGAATAGGACAGACAGAATTAAGAAAGACATAGATAGTATAGCAGAAAAAAATTCTCTTCAAATATTCAATTTGTTAGACAAAAGCAATAAATCTCTTTATGCTACAGGTCCAAGTGAATTTATATATTTAATTCACCAGGCGAAGTTGATCATGACAGATTCTTTTCATGCGTGTGTGTTCTCATTCTTATTTGAAAAGCCATTCTTACTTTATAATAGAGTTGGTAGCTGTGATATGATGTCGCGTTTAGATACGTTGTTTAATAAATTAGATTTGAAACGCAAGTATGTAGATAGTGGGTTGCCAAATGAGATTTTTGAATGTGATTATTCTGTAGGTTACTCAAATTTGCAGATAGAAAGAGCAAAAGCAAGAAATTTTTTAAAACAAGCTTTGGATATAGATTAAATTAAGTTAGAATGAAGATAGAAAGAACTAAAAACGCGTCCAGAAATATCGTTTTCGGCATAATACAAAAGATATATACCCTTGCGGTTCCGTTTCTCATGCGAACGCTCATGATTTATTTCATGGGTGTTCAATATTTGGGGTTGAACAGCCTGTTTACGTCCATTCTTCAGGTTTTGAACCTGACGGAACTCGGCGTAGGCAGTGCAATGGTGTATTCCATGTACAAGCCCATTGCAGAGGACGACAAGGAAAAGATATGTCAGCTTATGCGGCTGTATCGCACATATTACCGCGTCATTGGCCTTGTGATTGCGGTAATTGGCTGTATTTTAATTCCATTTATTCCCAATCTTATCGCAGAAGATTCGCTTGTCACTTTGCCGTCTGAATTAAATGTATATGTACTTTATGTTCTGAACCTTGCGGCAACGGTGCTTACATATTGGTTGTTTGCATATAAAAATTGCCTGCTCAATGCGCATCAGCGCAATGATGTCGTCAGCAAAATTTCTATAATCACTACAACTATACAATATGGTTTGCAGATTGTCGCGATATGTGCGTTTAAAGATTATTACATATATGTGATTGTCATGCTTGTAACGCAGGCTCTTACTAATGTCGTTACGGCATTTGTAGCTACTAAAATGTATCCCGATTATAAGCCTGTAGGGAAACTTCCGAGGGATGATGTAAAGGGTATTAATCGTCGCATTCGCGATTTATTTACTTCAAAAATTGGCAGTGTAGTAGTTGGTTCTGCAGATACCATAGTTATTTCTGCATTTCTCGGCCTTACAATGTTGGCAATATATCAAAACTATTATTATATACTGACGGCAGTTATTGGCGTGATTTCAATCATATTTCAGGCTTGTACGGCGGGGATTGGCAATAGCATTATAGTTGAAACAAAGGAAAAGAATTTTAATGACTTAAAAAAGTTCACGTTTATAATGGCATGGATTGTTGGCTTTTGCACATGCTGTCTGCTATGCCTCTATCAGCCGTTTATGCAGATATGGGTTGGCGAAGAATTAATGCTTGGTTTCCTCGCTGTCATCTTCTTCTGCATATACTTCTATGTTCAGGAATTCAACAATCTTTTAAATCTCTATAAAGATGCCTCCGGTATGTGGCACGAGGACAGATTTCGTCCGTTGGTTGTTGCCCTTGCAAACTTGGCTATGAACCTCATTACGGTCAATTTCTGGGGCATATATGGCGTGTTGGCATCGACGTTCGTAGCAACACTACTAATAGGTATGCCATGGCTGTTGCATAACCTATTCACGGTAATCTTCGATAAGAGCCACTTAAAACCTTACCTTTTGACTTTAATTGTTTATACGATTGTAACGGTTGCCGTTTGTGCTTTAACGTATCTCATTTGCTATTTCATCCCTATTCAGAATGAATGGGCGGTTTTCTTTGTAAGGCTTGCAATATGTATCGTCGTTCCCAACGTAATATTCTTTATCATTTATTCCCGAAGGAAGGAGTTTAAAGAGGCATTGCAACTTGCAAACCGCATGACAAAGGGGAAGATAAAGTTTTTGCGCAAATATGAGCATCTTCCGCAGGCGGCATCGGCAGGGGAAAGGGTAGTCATGGATAGTAAAAAGGTACAGATCGAAGAAAACAGGAAGGACGACCAGGAATGATACACATTACCGATAAAACACAATGTTGCGGATGTGGTGCGTGTGAACAGATCTGTCCGAAGCATTGCATCAAAATGATTGTGGATGAAGAGGGCTTTTGGTATCCTAAGGTAAATGAGACGGAATGTACGAAATGTGGTCTATGCGAGCGTGTTTGTCCCGTACTCAATGCAAAACAGATCAATTGCAATGATGTCTCTAAAATACATACCTATCTTGCATATAGCACGGATACCGATCTGCGCATGAAGAGTTCATCGGGGGGAATGTTTACGCTTCTTGCCGAGCAAGTGCTCTCCGAGGGCGGGGTCGTGTTCGGCGCCGCGTTCGATGAAAAGTTTTTGGTGCATCATATTAAAGTGGAGGATCGGGATGGCCTTTCCGCGCTGCGCGGCAGCAAATATCTGCAAAGTCGGATCGAGCATTGCTATCGGGAGACCAAAGAGGAGCTGCTTGCGGGCAGGAAGGTGTTGTTCACGGGAACGGCGTGCCAGATTGCAGGGCTATACGGGTATTTGGGGAAAGATCATGAGAATCTGATCACGGTGGATGTGCTTTGCCATGGTGTGCCAAGCCCGGCAGTATGGAGGAGATATTTGGACGAACAGGAAGCCCTTTACGGCGCAGCCGTAAGGCGAACGTTTTTCAGGAGCAAGAATAGCGGATGGAAAACGTTCGCCTTATTATTGGAATTTTCCAATAATAAGGCGTACGAATCGATCCTTTCCAAGGATCGATTCATGCAAATGTTCCTTCGGAACATCTGCCTAAGGCCTTCCTGTCATAATTGTAAATTCAAAGGGATGGACAGGCCATCCGATATTTCAATTGGTGACGCGTGGGGTGTTGAAAAGCATAGCCCTGAGATGGATGACAACAGAGGAACATCTGTTGTCCTGCTCCATACCTCAAAAGGCATTCAACTATTTGATAAACTGCGCGCCGATTTGATCTGCAAAGTGCGCGATCTGGATACAGCGCTTCCTCCGCGCTCCGATTCCCGTAAATCGGTCACGCCGCATTATAATCGAAAGAAGTTTTTTCAGAAATTCACCCGCGGCTTTCCGACGACGAAACTCGTAAAATTAACAAACCCTACTTTGCTCCGCCGAGTCCTGCGGAAAGGGAAGCGGATTGTGAAGAAAATATGAAGGATGGGGTAAGGCGCTTATATAAAACACTCTGCCTGAGAGAGAATTATGATGGGTGATAATAGACAGGAGGGGGGATACATAATCATTATAAAGAATTGAATGTCAACTATTATAACAGTAAAATATAAGCGGAGCGATACAATAATTGTCT
>CALURS010000058.1 GCA_944323215.1 Candidatus Gastranaerophilales bacterium
TTCTTCCAAAGAGGGGTTAAAGTCTAACCCCTCTAAATCCTTACTATTTGTCATTTACAACCTCAACCCCATAATAATTGTATTGTACTTTTCCGTGTCAAGCGCGTGCGAAACCGCCGAAGCTACTTTTTTCACGAAAATATTTTTCAAGACTTCCTGCGAAACACCGCCCCTAGCTAGATACAAAGGCATTTTAACGCCGTCAACAGCTTGAAGCGCGTTTATGCGGTCTTTAGAGTTAATTATTTTCATTTTAATATACGCTTTTGCCCGCGCCCGCCAGCCGTTAGCCTGTAACATCTCTGTGTTTTCAACCATTTTACAACTCCTCTTCTCTGATGAAGTCATAATCAGAAAGCAACTCCGGCATGCAATCCAATAACACATCTTCAATATCCTGTATGATTTCAATTAACATGCCAGCCTGAATACCGCGCGATAAGCGCCCCGGACGGTCTAATCTTCTGACTTCATCTTTTAAATCGGCGCATATAGCGCGGATAATGTTCTCTCTATATTTCGGATATGCACCATTTGTATTTAAATGCCTAACTAAACGCACCAAATACATCTTGTGCGCGTGTTGCACCTTACCTTTATTTAAGTATCTAATAATATCATCTTTCACTTGATTTATAGTCAATTTTCTTAAGTCCGTTTGTGGCGGGATTATCCCCGAATATCTACTATTTAACACTGTTTGAGTTCTCCTCTCTGTTCTCAATATCTCTAATGATTAGCGCATTAACGTATGCGCTGATATTTTTCTGTTCCTGAAATTTAAGCTTGTTCAGGAATTCCCACGCTCGTTTACTTAGTGTAAATGTCCTAGAAAATTTTTCTGACATCTAAATGTCCTCTCTTATTATGTGTTATCACTTGATAACGACCTACATGAAAAAATATAACCAGAGAGAAAAATAAATATGATTAATAACTTTATTCATTCAAACATTAAAAGCATTACACGAAATCAGGTATATCAGAATACCTATTTTCAATTTAACCCACCTTAATGGTCATTCTAACGCGTCCATAATTCATTAGAAAAAGAATTTATAACTAAAAAATGGGTAGAAATAGCGTATTTGTATACTAGACAGATAAAAACCGCCGTAAATATGGGGAAAGAGGGGTTTCAATATTGGACAGGCATGCACGCGCTAAACCTCATACAGAGGGCGGAGTTTTCATGAAACTTTCAATGGGGTCAAAGCCCTTGCTATTACTGGGTTATAGATTTAATCAATTAATATCAAGTATGCTATGTAAAAGTCCAATAACTATATTTAACTGCTTTTCGCTTGCAGTTACTAATAGCCTGTTAATCTCATTAATTTTATCAACATCTGGGGTAAAATCTCTATCAATAAATAACTGGTATGGCTCAACTTCAAGCGCATTACATAATACAGATAGTTTAGTCATGCTTAGAAAATTTTTCCCACGTTCAACATAACTCACAGTATGAGAGGATATTCCGACTAATTCTGCTAATTTTTCTTGCGAATAACCTAACAAGTTTCTATAATGCTTTACTCTGTTGCCAAATACCTTTTTTAGTTCCTTACCCATATCAACAAGTTAAAGTATATAGGTCAAAACTTCCACAGAATTATTAGGTATATTCATGACTTAATATCATTCACATGGATAATATACATGATGTCAAATCACTCATATAATAAGGCTATGAAGCTTATATAATGAAAAGCTTAATATAGGTAAGGATAGCGTATGAATGGTAAAACGTGTTTCTTTATTGGAAGCAGATATGCTTCCAGCAGTATAGAACAGCAACTCATGGAAGCAGTTGAAAAGCACATTACTGAATATGGTGTTACAACCTTTACCGTAGGTCATTACGGCGGATTTGACAGTTTAGTTATAGGAGTTTTAAAAGAAGCGAAAAAATGCCATGAAGAGATTAAGTTGTATTTACTTGCACCTTATGCACTTACCCAAAAGAGAGAAATACCCGAGGGTTTTAACGGAACTTTTTACCCAGAAGGGCTAGAAAAAGTACCCTTTAGATATGCAATAGTACAAGCAAATCGCTATATGGTACAACATAGCGACTATTTAATAGCCTACCCTGGTATGGGTAACTCCAGAAAGATTGTAGAATACGCTCAAGGTCGAGAGAAAAAGGGATTAATTAAAGTTACTTTACTGTAAATCCATGTGCATTCTGTGAACACTTTATATATTAATTCACAGGTAATTATTTAATTCATAGAGGTCGGAAACCCAGTATTTAACGCATATTTTAAAAATCCATTGGGTTCGAATCCCACCTCCTCCTAATAAAAACGAGTTGACTTTTGTCAAGCTCGTTTTTATTTTGCGGGGTGTTGGAGAGAACTCACTTTTTCGTGGGTTGCGCGAGCGAGCTGAGGCTGGAGCGCTTTTGACAAGTGATGAAATCACGAAGTCAAAACGCGGAATTGCCGTTACACGCGAGCGAGCAAGAACGAATCCCACTTCCATTTAAACGGACTGACAAAAGTCAGTCCGTTTTTATATTGTGGGGTGTTGAAGAGAACTCTGTATTTTAATGTCCGATTTGGATATAAGCTATTAACTGTCGGTTGGGCATACTTGCCCAACAACCCTAAATTATAGCCGTCGGAAGCCTTACGATATTGATTTTTTTATAGGTCGAAAAGGGGCTTTATTAGGACTAGAATCTACAAAAACACTTTTAAATTTGACCAATGTTTACTGAAATCGAAGAATTTTAGTAGTTCAGTTAAAGTCCAATTGATTGTTGGGCTGTAAGCCCAACCTACAAACTAGTAAGTCGGTTGAGCATACTTGCCCAACAAAATAAATTTTATGTTAATATCAAATTTATGAATTATCGCAGAGTATTTGTACCTAATGGTTATGTACATATTATCATAACTTCTTACAATAGAAAATCTATATTTATAGATAATATTGATATCCTAAGAACTGCATTTAAAAATGTTCAAAAATTATATAAATTTGAAATTATTGCAATTTGTGTTTTGCCAGAACATATCCACATGATTTTACATCCTAAAAATATAGATAGTTATCCTCAAATTATATCTTCAATTAAATATTATTTCTCAAGAAATGTTGGGCAAGTATGCCCAACCGACAATTTGAAAATTGGGTACAAAAACAAGAGAGAAAAAGGCATTTTTCAAAGACGTTATTATGAACATACTATAAAAAATGAAAATAAATTAAATAATCAAATCAACTATATTCATTACAATCCCGTAAAACATGGACTTGTCAAAAATGTTAAAGATTGGAGATATTCCTCTTTTTACAAATTTGTAAAACAAGGATTGTATGATATTAATTGGGAGTGTTCAAAAGATATTGAAAATATCCAAGATCTATATTTTGAATAATCAGCAAGTAGGATGTGGTAAATCTGTTATTTGCCGCATCAAAAACTCAGTTTATTCATAATCTAAATCTGTGATTTTATATTTATCTTCAAAATTACACCAATCTGGTTTATAATATCCATTTTTATCAAAATTGTTAAACGTTGAATATTTCCAATCCCTTGGTGCAATTTGATAATGTTTATAACAATTTAGTGCATGTCGTTAATGCGCTTAAAATCTTTATCAATAGAGTATTTTTTTCGTAGATAAAAAAATCCCCGATAAAATCGGGGTAAAATCGTTTATAGGAAAGGGAATTAGGGAATAAATTGTATGTTTAGAAATCCTTGTGTTTATTTTGTTTGTTTTTTTATCTCTTGCATATATATAAAGTATATAAATTCAGCCCAATTTCAAAAGATTTTAGTTTTGTTACAAAACTTAACAAGTCGAATAGTATAATTTTTTTGTGTAAAAACCACTCAAGTATAGTATTTTTTAATTATTTTACTGGATTATCATTAAAAATGATGCTACAATAAGCTTGAATATAGGTACAAAGAGAGGGACAGAATGCTTCAAGAAGCGACAAGAGCGATTAATTCCGCTTTTAATAATAGTTTTGTAAAAAAATTATCACTTTATCTTCACGATTGTGTTAGGGAAGAAGTTAAAAGTTCTACATTTAGAAATCTTAAATCTGATAAAGATAATAAATGGATTTTTCTTCCTGATAACGATACTTTATTTACCCAAGGAGAAGAATATATAAAACTTGATGGTAAAGATAATAAAATCACGGAACTAATGATTCAGAGTGAAATGAGCCAAAGGGACAAATACCTAATCTATGGTTATTTATTTTTAGTAGGAAAAAACGGAAAGTCGAGAAAGCAAAACGAATTCTTAACGCCATTGTTATATACTTCTTGCAGGTTGGAACGCAACGGAATAAATATTAACTGTATTCCGACGGATGAAGTTATTTCTCTTAATACAGGTGCACTTACATCACTTATGAAGAAGAGTGATGATGAAGATGAAATGGAGCAGCTAATTGAAGGTTTGCTTGATGTGGTTCCAACAATCCCTGTTACGCAAGAAAAATTGGATATTTTCTTAACGACTCTTAAATCTATTATTCCGGAAATTGATATTACGCTTAATCCTGCTTCAGAGGTTAAAGAGGACAATATCTCAAAAGATTTCTATTCAGAAAAAATTAACTCGGAGAATATAGATGAAATTGTTGAAGAGGAACAAACAACAACTGTTCAAAAGACAAGTTATGAAACAATTTCAATAACCAATCAGAGTGCAATCATTTTAACAAAGCGTCCTTCTGTTACAGCAGGGGTTTTACACGAATTAAGCCAAATTGCTGAAAAGCCTAGCGGATTGTACAGAGAAACGGTTTTAAATGTTATAAATGATGAATTTATTCAATCAAAGTCAGCAGAGAGTGTTGCAGGTAAGAAGTTATCAGATTTTTTCCCTGTTACACCGCTCTCATTGAGTGATTCTCAGGAAAGTGTTATCAAAAGCACAGAAGCAGGGAAAATTGTTTCTGTTTTTGGACCGCCAGGGACAGGTAAATCACAAACCATTGTTAACCTTGTAGCTCATCTTATTGCTAACGGGAAAACAGTACTCGTTGCATCTCGTATGGATAAAGCAGTGGATGTAGTTGCTGAAAGGCTTAATGAGCTGGGGGCTCCGTTTCTTGCTCTTAGAGCAGGAAGACTTAATTATCAAAAGCAATTAAGTTTCCAACTTCAGGATCTTTTGGCTAATAAGGTTGATTTAAACTATAAGGCTGAAAATTCCGTTCTTGTTGATACTCCTGATATGAAGAAGTTACTTGATTCTATCAAAGATTTGGAAAATAAAGTTGAAAAAGTACTAAGCCTTGAAAAACAATGGACTGAAATTAATTCTCAAATTGGTGATTCTGTTGCGAATTTTAAATCAATGAGTTTTATTAAAAAGCCATTAAATTCTGATGAAGTAAAAGCTGTTGAAAATATTATTAGTGAACTGACAAATAATATTGAAAAATCCGGAATTTTTGCTTCATTTAAAAACTTTACATCAATTAAAAAGCTTAACTCTATTTTGAATAAAGAATTTCAGGTTACAAATGATAATCTGGCAATATTAAAAAATGAATTAGAGTATGCAAAACTTGTATGTTCTGTTCGGAATATTGAAACCTCAATCCAAGCAACAGGAAATTTACACTTGATGCTTGCTCAAATAAAAACACTAAAGAAAAAGCAAAAGGAACTTGCGATAAATATTCTTATTAACAAGCGTAGAGAAGCATTAAAAGGTCTTATGCAGGATCAGGTAAAACGTCAAAGACTTTTTGTTCACTCTAAGTCGCTTGTAGAAAGGAAGAAAAATCTTCAAGACAGGTTGCTTTCAAATGAGGATTTTAAACCACTGTTAGAGGCCTTCCCATGTTGGTGTGTTACTACTTTTGCTGTTTCTTCATCACTCCCGCTTAAACCCGGATTGTTTGATGTTGTTATTATTGATGAAGCATCTCAATGTGATATAGCAAGTTGTTTCCCGTTGTTGTTTAGAGCTAAAAAAGCCGTAGTTGTCGGCGATGACAAACAACTTCCCCACTTATCTTTCTTAGAGAAAGCGAAAGAGCAATCATTTATGAGTCAATACGGAATTGAAGATAAATACCAGCTTATGTGGAGATTTAGAACAAACTCTATGTTTGATTTGGCAAATTATTATTCTATGCACCCTGTACTCTTAGATGAGCATTTCAGAAGTTTACCGCCTATAATAAATTTCTCAGCTAACGAATTTTATGGTGGACGTTTAAGAGTTATGAAGCGCAACAATGATTCTGAGCCTGTACTTGAAGCAGTTGTTGTTCCTGATGGAAAGGTCGATTTTGATGCGACAAGAAACCTTCCTGAAATAGAAGAAGTAGTTAAAAGGTTACATGAAATTGTACTTGAGGATGAGAGGAAAAATCCAGATAATCCCGTTTCTATTGGTATTATTTCACCTTTTAGGGCTCAAGTTGAACAGTTGAAAATTTCTGTTAGCAAGGTGCTTTCTGATTATATGATTTCTAAACATAAAATAGAAATCGGTACTGCTCATACTTTCCAAGGGGATGAGAAGGACATTATTCTTATTTCTTGGGCCTATGCTAATAATAGCTTTCCGCAAAGTCTTACTTTCTTGCAAAAGCCAAACTTGTTTAATGTGGCAATAACAAGGGCAAGGAAGAAAATGATTAATTTTATTTCTAAAAATCCTAAAGAGCTTCCTGACGGGCTTCTACGTTCGTATTTCTCTTATATTGAAGATTATACTAACAGATTTAATCTTAAAAACTCAGATGAGTTTGATGAAAATATTTACAAAAACTCTTTTGAGCGAGAAGTTGCGCAAGAATTGAGAACTTTAGAGCATAATGTTAAGGCTGGTCAGGAAATCTCAGGAGTAAGTGCGGATTTGTTAGTTGATGATAGTTTTGTAATAGAATGTGATGGGGTTGAAGATAGTATTCCCTCAAAAGTATCTGATACTAAGAAGCAAGTTTTAATTGAGCGTAGTGGAATTCCTGTTAAGAGGATTACATATAGAGAATGGCAATATTCAAAACAGGCATGTATTAATAGGATTTTGAATAATTAAATTCATAAAAAAAGAGCTCTTTAAGGGCTCTTTTTTTATGAATTTAGTAGGAGACGAGGCTTGTCTTGACCTGTTCGCAATAAACGGCAATTCCGTGTTTTGCCGTCGTGTTTTTAACACTTGGCAAAAGCACTCCAGCCTCTGCTCACAGGTCGCCGAACTCGAAAGGCGAGTTCTCGCCAGTGTCTCCCTTTTTTATGAAAAAATAAAAATCAAAAACAAAGTAAAAAAAAGACCGTTAATCGGTCTTTTTAAAATGGAGCGGGAGACGAGGCTCGAACTCGCGACATCCTCCTTGGCAAGGAGGCATTCTACCACTGAATTACCCCCGCTTGGTATATTATTATAATACATGGCAAAAAAAAAATTGCAAGTTTTTTATTTTATATCTATAATATCCTTATAAGAAGGAGATTAAAATGAGTGATTTCAACAAAGTATTAAGCTATATGCCAACAGTTATTGAAGCTTCCTCTCGTGGCGAAAGATCTTTTGATATCTTTTCAAGACTTCTTAGAGAGAGAATAATTTTCCTTGGTGAAGAAATAGATGATGATGTTGCAAATTCCGTTATAGCACAACTCCTTCTGTTAGATAGTGAAAATCCTGAAAAAGATATTATGTTATACATAAATAGCCCCGGTGGTGTAATTACAGCAGGCATGGCAATCTATGATACCATGAATCTTATTAAATCTGATGTTTCAACAATTTGCCTAGGTGAAGCTGCAAGTATGGGTGCATTCCTTCTCTCTGCTGGTGCCAAAGGTAAAAGGATGGCTCTCCCAAGTGCCAGAATTATGATTCACCAACCGTTAGGCGGGGCTAAAGGTCAAGCTACAGATATCGAAATCGAAGCCAAAGAAATTGGACGTATGAAGGAAATGCTCATTGGTATTATGGCAGAAAACTCCGGTCAACCTTATGATAAGGTCAAAGAAGATTGCGAAAGGGATTACTACATGTCTGCGGCTCAAGCTGTTGAATATGGCTTGATTGATAAAGTGGTTTCTTCTCAAGAGTAATTATGCCTAATTCTTAAACGGTTACTCTGGTCAAAATTCAATTAATATGATATATTTATCATATAGTTATAGTCTATTGGCAGGTGCTTAAGATGAATGTTGATTTAGATGCTGAGTTTTTGAATATTTTTTATGGAATTACGGATACTGATGTTCCACAGAATGTTGATTTAGATGTTTTAAAAAAACAACTTGATGCTATTGTTAATTTAGTTAATCAGCTGGATAAAAATTCTCGTAAATCAGTGCAATCTATCCTTAATCCTGAATTGGATAAAGAAACTTCTACTGCTCCTGCGATGCTTATAATTGATGATTTAGGAGTTATTACTTATCAGCTTAAAGTTCTACTTGAAAAATTTAAGTATGAAATTGATGTTTCGCATGAAATTTATGATGCTGTTAATAAATACAGAAAACGTAATTATGAATTTGTAATAATGGATTTATTTATTCCAACCGATAGAGAAGGATTTATGTTGTTATCAGAGCTTAGAAAAATAGCAGATAATACCGGTAGACGTCCTACTATTGGAGTTATGACCGCATCAAATAAAAAAGAACTTGAACATATTTGTAAAAATAGAGGTGCTGATTTCTTCCTTGAAAAAAGTGCTGATTGGCAGCAAAAACTGTACTCAATTATTAATGAATTTGTAAATGGTTCTTCGGAGGTTAGCTAAATAAATGCCTGCTAGAAAAACTCTTCTGGATGTTATTTCGCCTATTATGGTCGGACCTTCCAGTTCTCATACTGCGGGTGCCGTCAGAATCGGACTTATGGCCAGAGAAATTTTTAATGCTGAAATTAAAAAAGTTCATTTCAGGCTTTATAATTCCTTTGCTACCACAGGAAAAGGGCATGGAACTCATAAAGCACTTCTTGCAGGAATTTTAGGCTGGAAGGTTGATGACGTTAGGATTAAAAATATTTTTGATTATGATTTAGGCTTAGATTATGAGTTTGAGTTTATTGAAGATACAAATAAAGCACCTAATGCTGTTAGGATAATCATTAATGATAAAATGACAATTAGGGCTGAATCCGTTGGCTCCGGCGAGATTGCTGTTACTAATATTAATGGATTTAATGTTAATATTACAGGTCACTTTAATTCTTTATTACTGATATATCAAGATTTGCCGGGGGTAATTTCAAAAGTTACGGATTTAATTCAACGGCGCGGGGTTAATATTGCTTCTCTCTTGTGCGATAGGGATATTAAAGGCGGGAATGCTTCTATGTATATTGCTCTCGATTCTGAAATCGAGCCCGAACTTGTTTCACAAATTAGAAATATTGAATGTATTTATTTTGCTACCGGTATAAGGAAACTCCAATCATGATTATTACAGAGACTTTTGATGAATTACTATCAGAGTGTAGTAGTAATAAACTTTTTATATGGCAACAAGCACAAGCTGAGGAGTCATTTATTCAAGATATCTCCGAGAAATATTTAAGAGATATTGTTTTAAGAAATATAAATGCTATGAAGGATGCTATTAGGAACGGTTTAAAGAGTACGGAAAAATCGTTAAGCGGACTCTCCGGTGGGGACTGTCATAAACTAAAACTTGCTTACAAAAAAAATCCTGCAATACTAGGTGAAATATTTGAAAAAATCACAATGTATGCACTGGCTACAGCTGAAGAAAATGCAAGGATGGGAAAAATTGTTGCTTGCCCGACTGCTGGCTCCTGCGGGATTGTTCCGGCTATTTTAATAACGATGGCAGAAGAATACAAAATCTCTGATGATGAGCTTATAAATGCTCTTTTAACGGCTGGAAAAATCGGACAAATTGTATCAAATAAAGTACGCTTAGCAGGTGCAGTTGCCGGATGCCAAGCTGAATGTGGTGTAGCTTCCGGCATGGCGGCTGGGCTATTAACCTTTTTAAGAAACGGAACTAATAAACAAATAATTAATGCGGCTATT
>CALURS010000059.1 GCA_944323215.1 Candidatus Gastranaerophilales bacterium
TCTCATAAGAGAAGATTGAATGTGATAGTTGTTTTTTTCTGTCATTAATTATTTCCTTTACATAGCGGAAAACCCAGTTTCCGACGTTGTTCCACATACAAACTTGCTACGGCTGATGCCATTGTACGCACTCGATTTATAAAATTAATTCGTTCATCTTTTGATATTACACCGCGTGCATCCAATAAATTAAATGTATGTGAGCACTTCAATACATAATCATACGCAGGTAAAACTAATTCAGCATTTACACAATTATTAACTTCTTGTTGATACAAGTCAAACAACTTAAATAATAACTCCGGATTTGAATATTCAAAATTATACTTAGACTGTTCAATTTCATTTTGAAGATAAATATCACCATATTTTAATTTATCATTCCACATAACATCATAAACAGACTCTTTATTTTGTAAATACATAGCAATTCTTTCAAGTCCGTAAGTTAGTTCAAGAGCAACAGGCTTAACTTCTAAACCGCCAACTTGTTGGAAATAAGTGAATTGAGTAATTTCCATACCATCAAGCCAAACTTCCCAACCTACACCAGCTGCTCCTAAAGTCGGTGATTCCCAGTTATCTTCGACAAATCTTACATCGTGTTTTGATAAATCAATACCCATTGTCTCTAAGCTTTTCAAATAAAGCTCTTGGGCATTATCAGGAGAAGGTTTAAGAATAACTTGATACTGAAAATAATGTCCCAATCTGTTTGGATTTTCACCATATCTGGCATCTGTCGGACGACGGCAAGGCTCAACCATTGCAGTTGACCAAGGTTCCGGTCCCAACGAACGCAAAAACGTCGCAGGATTCATCGTTGATGCACCTTTTTCTATATCATACGGTTGTTGAATTATGCAACCATAATCCGACCAAAACTTTGATAAATTAAGTATTAGATTTTGAAAATTTAAAGCCATTTTTTCCCAACTATACATTGTATTTTTTACACTTGTTAATTATATAGTTAAAAAAATTAAAAATCAAATTTTAATAACTCATATCCTCTAAATTCAATTAAGGTAAGTTATTTAAGGATAAAATTTTTTTCAAATTTTATTATCTTTTAGGTATTTTAAACAGATTACAATATTGTAAATTTTTGTAAACAGAGAAGAAGAAAACTATCAATTTTTAATATTTAAGAGTTTTTTTATAAGTGTGTAGATGTACTAAGGAAGTGTTTATTATGTATAAAGTCAATTTTGGCTCTAATCCAATTTCACAAGCGGAGAATTATACGAGCAATCAACAAACAACAAGTCAAAAGCCTGTAGTTATGATAAAGCAGCCGTCACAAGATACTTTTAATCGTCAATCGATTAACAGTAATCAACAAAATGCTCCTAAAACAAGTACCACCAACACTCCGCCAAGGCCAAACGTAATTATGTTACCTGTTAACAATCCGCGTTCTTTACAATATATGCAACAACCCAAAAAGAAATTTAATTGGGATAATTTTTATAAAATCGCAGGTTTAGTAACATCTGTTGTTCTTACTATTCTTATTGCGATAAGCTTAAAGCCGCTACTTGGAGGTTTAGGCAAAAAGAACACACCTAAAACTTTATTTGAAAATTATAAAAATGATGAATCGATAATAACATTAAGTAAATTACCCGGTATGGAGGAAGCAAAACAGCAATTCCAAACCAAAGTAATTAATCCACTAAAACATAGGGATCTATTTATAAAAGAGAATGTAGATCCGGGAATGGCTTGTATATTACACGGACCACCGGGGACAGGTAAAACAAACTTTGTAAAATCAGCAGCAAAAGAAGTTGATGCAAATGTTGCTACTTTTGCATTAGCACAAGAAGGTTCTGCATATATGTATCAAACATCTGTAAACTTAAAAGAAAAAGCAGATGCAATAATTGAATGTGCAAAAAAAGAGCCAAATCGAGAATTCTTTGTACTGTTTGATGAAATTGAATCAATACTTGCAGAAAGCAAAAATTTAGACAGCAACACTGCATTGTCAAGACAAGAAGTTATCAAAACATATTTGCAAGTAATGGACAGTTTCAAAAAATATAAAAACATAAAAGTCTTTGCGACAACAAACTTAACTCTAAACACCTCAACAGGTAAAATAGGAAACATGAATGAAGCCGCAATGAGCCGATTTGGTACAAAAATCTTTGTAGATAACCCTGATAAAGAAGCATTACAAAGTGCAGTAAAAATGTATCTTGAAAAATATCCAAGTGCAAAAGAACTACTTGATAATAAAGAAGCTATGGAAGAAATTTCTCAACTCCTTGTAGGAGCCTCTTTTAGAGATGTGACACACATCATTGATAATGCTGTAGAGTTAATGATGCAACAAAAGCTTGCAGCAGCAAACACAAATAAAGATCCTGAGGCTATAAAGCTTACCAAAGAAATGTTTGAAGATGTGATAGAATACTTCCAAAAAACAAACAGAAGATTTGGTCAACCAAAAATAAAAGAAGACATGGCAAAACCTGTGACAGAAATACCACCAGTGGTTTCTGAGGCTCAACCATCAATAATACCTGAGACTCAACCGACAATAAGTCCTGAAGCAAATCCTGAGCCAACAGTAACTGGCGATAAGGCTTCTGAACAAATCAACTTGATAAAGAGAATTATACAAAAACTCTTTAAGGGTTCAAATAATAGCTCGACAGGAACAGCTTCAGCTTAATTCAATAGCACCTTGGCGATAAATCTTAACTTCATCATTAACAATTCCGATGACAGTCGATGCAATACCTAAAGATTTATAACCATAATCTCGAACAATATAACCAACCTTACTTCCTACACAATCCACAGCCTCCTCATAAGTTAATGCAGGAGGCTCGTGTGATATATTAGCACTTGTAGTTGCTAATACATGGTTAGGAATTATTTTACATATTTCTGCAAAAACAGCATTATCAGGAACTCTTATTCCTACAGTTTTCATGCCTGAAGTCATATAATCAGGGGTTAAAGAAGTTTTATCAAGCACAACTGTAAGAGCTCCAGGGAAATGAGCTTTAATCAATCGTTGAGCAACCATCGGAACTGGTTTTACATAAGGAAGAAGATTATACACCTCATTAGACATTAAAATTAATGGCTTTTCTGCTTCTCTATTTTTTATTTCATATATTTTTTTTACAGCCTTACGGCTTTCCGGCAAGCACCCAAGCCCCCAGACCGTATCCGTAACAAAAGCTATTACACCATCATTTTCTAATGTATCTATAATTTTTTTCTTCTCATCAAATGTAAACATTCTATACCATTTCTTGTTCAGTTCCGTCTACAAACTGAATACCAAATTTTGCTCTAAACAAATGCTTTACAGTATTACCTTGGATTTCATACATCATATTATTAAATAAATCATACGCTTCTTTCTTATACTCTATTAAAGGATCTTTTTGACCGTAAGCTCTTAAGCCAATACCTTCTCTTAGCATATCAATATTATGAAGATGATCAATCCAACGATTATCAACGACTCTTAGTAAAATATCTCTTTCTAGTGAACGAACAAGGTTATCGTCCGTAAACGGAACCTGCTCAACATAAGCTTCACCATTATATTGTTTCATTATACTGTTATAGAAGTTAATAATTTCTTCTTCGTGATCATCATATGCCTTAAGTGCTGCATCTTTTAAATTGTCATAAATTCTTTGATATTTATAATTTTTAATATCATCAAATCCGATGTAAGATAATTGCGGAATTGTTGAGTGAAGTTCTTTGATAAGCGTTTCCAAATCCTCTTTTACATATTCCTCAGGATTCATCTCTGGCGTAATATAAGATTTAAGTAATCTATCGATTTCACGCTCAATCATATACTTAATATCTTCTCTTAACCCTTTACCCTTAAGTACCTTTCTACGCTGAGCATAGAATTTTTCTCTTTGAATATTCATAACATCATCGTATTCTAATACGCTTTTTCTTATATCAAAGTGATATGTTTCAACCTTCTTTTGAGCCGCTTGAATTTGACGTGTAATGATAGAAGATTCAATTTCCATATCTTCATCCGCGTTCATCATATTCATAATAGCAGTCATCTTATCACCGCCAAAAATTCTCATCAAATTATCTTGCAACGATAAGAAAAATCTTGTAGAGCCAGGGTCGCCTTGACGAGCCGCACGACCTCTCAACTGGTTATCTATACGTCTTGATTCGTGCCTTTCCGTACCAATTACGTGCAAACCGCCAACTTCAACAACCTTTCTGTGTTCATCTTCAGTTAGTTTCTTTGTCTCTTCTAATACCCGCTTCTTAATATTTTCATAATCAGTGGTATCAGGATTAACTTTCATTTCTTCAAGTTTCTCCTTTGCTAAATACTCCGCATTACCACCTAAAAGAATATCCGTACCACGACCAGCCATATTGGTCGCAATCGTCACTGCACCATATCTCCCTGCTTGCGCAATAATATATGCTTCTCTTTCGTGCTGCTTTGCATTTAGGACATTATGCTTGATTCCTCGTTTCTTTAACAGAGATGACAAATATTCTGATTTTTCAATACTTATCGTGCCAACCAAAACAGGACGACCCAATTCATGCTGCTTTATAATATCATCAACAACTTTGTTATATTTAACAACCTCTGTCTTAAATATAACATCAGGATAATTAATTCGGATATCAGGCTTATTTGTTGGAATAGATGTAACTTCTAAATTATAAATTTTACCGAATTCAGCTTCTTCAGTCATAGCAGTACCTGTCATCCCTGATAATTTCGGATATAGCCTAAATAAGTTTTGGAACGTAATACTTGCAAGAGTTTGTGTTTCATCTTGAATTTCAACACCTTCTTTTGCCTCAATAGCCTGATGTAAACCATCAGACCAACGTCTGCCCTGCATTAAACGACCTGTGAATTCATCTACTATTACAACCTGATTATCTTTTACTACATAATCTGTATCTCTTATAAATAATTCTTTTGCCTTCAATGCCTGTAATAAATGATGTGCAAACTGCGTATTAATATCAAATAAATCCTTGCACCCTATCAATTCTTGCGCTCTGTCAATACCATCTTCCGTTAAAATGATATTCTTATTTTTCTCATCAACTTCATAATCGACATCTTTTTTAAGCTGCGGCGCAATTTTAGACATCAAAGTATATGTATCAGCGGATTGTTCAACTCTACCGCTTATTATAAGAGGAGTTCTTGCCTCATCTATCAAAATACTATCAACTTCATCGATGATTGCATAATTATAAGGTCTTTGAACAAGCATATCCTCGCTTGTAGCCATATTATCCCGCAAATAATCGAACCCAAATTCGTTATTTGTACCGTAAGTTATATCGCAAGCATAAGCAGCTCTCTTATCCTCAAATTCGGTTGGAGAGTTATGATTAGATAATATTACCCCGACACTAAGTCCTAAAAACTTATATATTTTACCCATCCACTCGCTGTCACGCTTTGCTAGGTAATCATTCACCGTAATAACATGAACACCTTTTCCTGTTAGAGCATTTAAATACGCAGGTAATGTCGCAACCAATGTCTTACCTTCACCTGTTCTCATCTCTGCAATATGAGCATTATGTAAAAAATATCCGCCAATTAACTGAACGTCAAAATGCCGCATATTCAATACACGTTTACCGGCTTCCCTCACAACAGCAAAAGCTTCTGGCAATATCGCATCTAAAGCTTCTTTTTCTAAAATTCTATCAGCTTTGGGATTATCTGATGTTGGACGCTTCGCCAATATTGACTTAAATTCATCCGTCTTTGCCCTCAGCTCGTCATCCGATAATTTCTCAAATTCAGGCTCTAGTGAATTTATTCTATCCACTATCCCCATCATATGTTTTATTTTCTTTTCATTTGGGTCCCCAAGTAATTTTAATAAAAATCCAATCATGTTTACTCCTCATATTAGGTATATCATATCACAAACTATTTAATCAAAAAATTACTTAAGATTTTATTAATAATTCGACCTAATATACCAAGACAATATAAATAGGGTTGACAAATTTCTAAAATAGTTTAAAATAAAAATAGGAATTATTACTACTTTTGGTGAAAGATGAATTATTCTAGGCAAAGAGAACTTATATTAGAGACATTAAAGGAATATGCAATTCATCCAAATGCGGAAGAATTATATACTCAAGTGCACGAAAAAGATAAAAATATAAGTAAAGGCACATTATACAGAAATCTTAATCGATTAGCAGAAGAAGGAATAATAAAGAAAATCGATGGATTAGATACCACATCGCACTTTGACCATAACATACACGAGCATTACCATTTTATATGCACAAAATGCGGGCGTATATATGATATAGAGAAGGGAGAAACAAAATTTCCTAAGATAGATGTACAAAAAGGATTTCAAGTAACAAGCAGTGACATAATATTAAAAGGATTATGCCAAAACTGTAACAAATAACAACAAGAAAGGAATAGCAATGAACGAAAACATAAAAGGAACAAAAACGGAAAAGAACTTAATGGAAGCCTTTGCAGGGGAATCACAGGCAAGGAATAAATACACTTACTATGCCTCACAAGCAAAAAAAGAAGGGTATGTTCAAATAAGCAAACTATTTGAAGAAACCGCTAACAATGAAAAAGAGCACGCAAAAATCTGGTTTAAGTTATTACACGGTGATGGAATACCAGAAACATTAGTTAATTTAGAAGATGCAGCAGCGGGAGAGAATTATGAATGGACCGACATGTATGCAAAATTTGCAAAAGAAGCGAAAGAGGAAGGGTTTACCAGAATAGCTGCATTATTTGAATTAGTTGGAAAGATAGAAAAAGAACACGAAGAAAGATACAGAAAACTACTTGAAAATGTAAAAACAAACAAGGTCTTTGAGAAGCCCGAAAAGGTGAGATGGGAATGTGCAAACTGCGGTTATGTTTATGAAGGCGAGAAAGCACTTGATATATGTCCAGTATGCAAACATCCTAAAGCATTTTTCTTTGTAAAAGCAGAAAATTACTAGTTTTCTCCCCGAAAGCAAGGCGCATAAACATGCGCCTTAATATTACTTCTAAATATAAAAAGACCGGAATAAAAATTCCGGTCTTAAACTTATAAATATTATCACTTTGCCTATTTACAAAGAGCAAGCAATACACCTGCGGCAACAGCAGAACCGATAACGCCGGCAACGTTAGGTCCCATAGCGTGCATTAACAAGTAGTTTTGGCTGTTGTATTCCAAACCAACTTTGTTAGAAACACGAGCTGCCATAGGCACAGCAGAAACACCTGCTGAACCAATAAGCGGATTGATTTTTTCTTTAGAGAACAAGTTCATAATCTTAGCCATTATAACACCACCTGCAGTAGCAAGAGAGAATGCCATAATACCTAGGAATAAAATAAACAAAGTTTGAAGAGTCAAGAATTGTTCAGCTGATAACTTAGACCCAACGGATAACCCTAAGAAAATAGTAACAATGTTAATTAAAGCATTTTGCATAGTATCAGAAAGTCTTTCAACAACGCCACATTCTTTACAAAGGTTACCGAAAGTTAAAGCACCAACTAATGGACAAGCATCCGGTAAAAGAATTACACAAAGCAATAGAACAACTAACGGGAAAACGATTTTTTCACGTTTAGAAACTTCTCTTAGCTGTCTCATTTGAATTCTTTTTTCTTCATCAGTAGTTAAGAGTTTCATAATAGGCGGTTGAATAACCGGAACCAAAGCCATATATGAATAAGCTGCAACAGCAATTGCGCCTAATAATTCAGGAGCTAATTTAGTTGTAACAAATATTGATGTAGGACCATCAGCACCACCAATAATACCAATAGCACCTGATTGAGGCAAGGTAAATCCAAACACACAAAGAGCTAATAAAAGTGCGCCAAATATACCAAACTGAGCAGCACCACCCAACAATGCCGTTTTAGGATTAGCAATTAACGGACCAAAGTCAGTCATTGCACCGACACCCATAAATATTATAAGTGGAAACAAACCTTGGTGAATACCTGCTTCATATATAATCCCCAAGAAGCCGTGTGGACCTGCTATATCACAAACAGGAATGTTTGATAACAAACCGCCAAATGCAATAGGAACAAGCAAAAGTGGTTCAAATTGTTTTTTAATACCAAGCCATAGCAAGAACAAACATACCAAAATCATAATTCCTTGACCATACTGGTGCATAAATTGTTCTGCTGCGGAGGTAATATTTGGATCCGGTGCAAGAACGAAGTTTGCAATACCGGTTGAATTCCATAGACTTTTAAAACCTTCTAACAAATTCATTTCTTACTCCTTCCGTTAACCAATATTAGCCAATGTTTGACCTGTAACAACTTTATCACCTTGAGCTACTTCGATAGATTTAACAACACCTGCAACAGGTGATTTTACTTCTGTTTCCATCTTCATTGCTTCTAAAACAAGGATTACATCGCCTTCAGCGATTTCATCACCTTCAGAAACGCAAGTTCTTAGAATAACACCAGGTAATGCTGCATTAACAGGAGTACCTTCTCCGCTTCCTGATGATGGAGCAGCATCAATTCCTTCTTTAACGTTAACAGTATATTCTTTACCATTAACCATAGCTTTTCCGTCGCCTTCAAGTTTAATAGCATATTTTTTACCGTTAACTGCAACTGTATACTCAGAACCTGATTTAGAAACAGGTGCACATTCAGCTTGAGGACAGTTCTTACGAACACCGATTTGACCTTTACCTTGTAAGAACATAATACCTTTTTCTTTACAAGCTCCAGCTATAAAGATATTTTCCTCAGTTTGTTCCAAGCCTGCTTCAGCAAGCATTTTCTTAGCTGCTTCAATACCCTTGTTCGGATCTCTGTCATTTATATCAACAACTTTTTCAGTAGTTGGCTGCATATTTAATTGCTCAGAAGCGATTCTAACAACTTCAGCATCCGGTTCACACGGAGTTTTACCAAAGTAACCAAGAACCATCTTTCCGTAACCTTCTGCAATTTTCTTCCAAGAACCAAACATTACATTGTTAAATGCTTGTTGGAAATAGAATTGAGAAACAGGAGTTACAGAAGTACCAAAACCGCCTTTTTCTACTACTTCTTCCATAGCAGCAACGATTTCAGGATATTTATCCATTATGCCGTTATCTCTCAACATTTGAGTATTTGCAGTCAAGGCACCACCAGGTAATGGTGATTGGATAATCATTGGGTTAACTGCTAACGCTTCAGGAGGCATAAAGTAATCTTTCATGCATTCCTTGAATATTTCTTCTGTTTCCAAGATTTTCTTAATATCGATACCTAAATCATATTCAGTACCTTTAAGAGCATGCCACATAGAAACGATATCAGGTTGAGCAGTACCACCTGAAACAGGTTTCATAGACAGGTCGATACCATCAGCGCCACCGTCTAAAGCTGCCAAATATGCTGCAAGACCGGTACCTGCTGTTTCGTGAGAGTGGAATCGGATGTGAGCATCAGAACCTAAGATTTCTCTTGTACGTTTAATTGTTTCATAAACTTTTCTTGGAGAAGAAGTTCCAGATGCATCTTTAAATGCTAAAGAAGTGAATGGAATACCTGCATCTAAGATTGAACGTAAAACTCTTTCATAGAAAGCAACATCGTGAGCTCCTGTACAACCTATAGGTAATTCCATCATCGTAATTGTAACTTCGTGATTCAAACCGTTATCAACAATACATTGACCTGAATAGATGAGGTTGTTAACATCGTTTAAAGCATCAAAGTTTCTTACTGTTGTAATACCGTGTTTTTTGAACATCTTAGCGTGTAAGTTAATCATATCTCTTGGTTGAGAATCTAGACCTACAACGTTAACTCCTCTTGCTAAAGATTGAAGGTTAATATCAGGACCAACAGCAGCTCTGATTTTATCCATTGTTTCAAAAGCATTTTCGTTACAATAGAAAATTGGAGACTGGAATCT
>CALURS010000060.1 GCA_944323215.1 Candidatus Gastranaerophilales bacterium
TATTAATGCGTTGGAATTAGCAGCACAAAAACTTCCTATCAACGTAAAAATTGTTGAAAAAGAAGCTTAATAAATTAAGGAAACAAGACAATGAAATTACAAGAAATTCGTGAAAAAACAGTAGATGAATTAAAGCAAGCTGTAGAAGACTATAAGAAGCAATTGTTTGAAATGCGTTTAAAACATTCAATGCATAAATTGGAAAACGTTGCGGAAATAGCTAATACAAAGCGTTTAATTGCAAAGATAAAAACTGTGTTAACAGAAAAAGAAACAGAGGTAAAAAATGCCTAAGAAAGAAAAACAAGGAATTGTCATTAGTGACAAAATGGATAAAACAGTTGTGGTAAAAGTAGCATCATACGAACCACATCCGAAATACAAAAAGATTATCGAGTTTAACAAAAACTACAAGGCACATGATGAAAAGAATGAATGTTCAGTAGGTGATACTGTAAGAATCATTGAATCAAAACCAATTTCAGGTGACAAACGCTGGGTTGTAGAGTCAATTGTAGAAAAAGCTAAATAGTGATAATAGAAAGAGTCAGCCGGACGCGGAAATTCCGAGGAGGATGACAAAGTTAAGTTAAGTAAGTACTTGAGATAAAAGGAAAGTAACAATGATACAACAAGAAACAAGATTAGCGGTAGCGGATAATACAGGTGCCAAGGAATTATTGGTAATCCGTGTTATGGGCAGCTCAAATAAGAAGTTTGCTTATGTTGGTGACGTTGTTGTTGCAACAGTTAAAGATGCAACTCCAAATATGGCGGTTAAGAAATCAGAAGTTGTTAAAGCTGTAATAGTTAGAACAAAACATGATATCAAACGTCAAGATGGATCAGTAATCAGATTTGACGAAAATGCGGCAGTAATCATTAACAAAGACGGAAACCCGAGAGGAACTCGTGTTTTTGGACCTGTAGCGCGTGAATTAAGAGACAAAAACTTTATGAAGATTGTTTCACTAGCGCCGGAAGTAATATAGGAGTCGAAAATGGCAGATAAGAATAAAAACAGCTTGCATGTAAAATCAGGTGACAGAGTAGTCATCCTTGCAGGCAAAGATAAAGGCAAAATGGGTAATGTTAAAAAGACCATTCCTTCTGAATCAAAAGTTGTTGTAGAAGGTTTGAATATGATGACTAAATCCCAAAAGGCACAACCTGCTTACGGTATCAACGGTGGCTTAATCAAGTTGGAAGCACCTATCGACAGTTCAAATGTTATGATAGTATGTCCTGCTTGTGAAAAACCAACCAGAGTAGCTCACAAAGTAGTTGACGGTAAAAAGGTTCGTGTTTGTAAAAAATGTGGCGAGACTTTAGATGTTTAATGTGTTAGGCAGTTGCCAAAACGACATTAAGTTCATCTTAAATTAAAGGATAAGAAAAATGACAAAGACAAAAAGCTTAAGAGAAAAATATAACGAAGAAGTTAAATCAGCATTAAAAGAAAAATTTGGTTATACAAATGATATGATGATTCCAAAATTAAGCAAGATTGTTATCAACATGGGTGTTGGTGAAGCTTCTCACAATTCTAAGATTGCTGAGTCTATTCAATCTCAGTTATCTAAAATTGCAGGTCAACACGCTGTAGTTACTAAGGCAAAAAAATCTATAGCTTCTTATAAGTTAAGAGAAGGTATGCCTGTTGGTGCTATGGCGACTTTGCGTGGCGAAAGAATGTATGATTTCCTTCAAAAACTTATTTGTATTATTCTTCCTCGTATCAGAGACTTTAGAGGTATTTCAGCTAAGAGTTTTGATGGTAGAGGAAACTATACTTTAGGTTTGAAAGAGCAATCTCTTTTCCCTGAAATCTCTTATGAAGAAGTTGATTTAGTAAAAGGTATGAATATATCTATTATTACAACTGCTAATACTGATGATGAAGCAAGAGAATTGTTAAGATTATTAGGAATGCCATTCAAAGGTTTAAAATAGTAGGTATTGAATTAAAAATATAAAGGAGAAAATCGTGGCAAAAAAAGCGATGATAAACAAAGAAAACAGAAGACGCGAACTTGCAGAAGCAGGTAAATATCCGAAAGTAAGATTGCACAATAGATGCAGCATTTGTGGCAGACCACACGGGTTCCACAGAGATTTCGGTCTTTGCAGAATTTGTTTAAGAAAAATGGCTCATCAAGGTTTGTTGCCCGGTGTAACCAAAGCTAGCTGGTAGTACCGCTTCTTTGGCTATACTGCTAAAACAAGCTCTTGTTTGATGCATTATTTTATTTAGTAAGTAGTAAAAAGAAAAGGAAATTTTGATATGAATACAGATCCAATAGCAGATATGCTAACTAGAATCAGAAACGCTAATATGGTTTCTCATCCAACTGTTGAACTTCCTTCTTCAAAATTGAAATTGGAATTGGCTAAGCTTCTTAAGGCTGAAGGTTTTATTTCTGATTACTCAGAAAGAGTTGAAGGCAAGTTTAAGTATTTAACTATAACTTTAAAATATGATAATAATAACAAACCGGTTATCACAAACTTACAACGTGTTTCTAAACCTGGTTTAAGAACTTATATGAAGGCTAAAAATCTTCCTCAAGTATTCGGGGGTTTAGGTATTGCTATCATTTCTACAAGCAAGGGCTTGTTAACTGATAGAAAAGCTCGCAAAGAAAACTTGGGTGGTGAAATCCTTTGCTACGTTTGGTAGTTCGTAGATTTATCAGAAATTTAAACAGCCGTATTATTACGGCTGTTTTTTATTCATTTATATAGTTACTTTAATTAATTTTATTTCGTTTTATTTGATATAATATTTTTAAGGGATATTATAGGTGAAAATTTTTAGAATTTTAGGGCGTTTGAAATATATTTGTAATATAAAATTAGATTTTCTGTATATTAATTTTTATAGAAATATTGTTTGTAAGTTCATAAAAAATTCTCCATGTGATTTTAATACGGAGGGCACGTACGATAAGCCTTATAGTGTTACATCACAATTGTGTAACAAAAGTTTATTTGATTTACCTTATTATTCATACTGGATGGACAAGTTGAAGAAAACAAAAAAATATCACAGAAAACAATGGGAACTAGCCTATGTTTGCCAAGCATTATATGAAACAGGGATGCTTGAATATGGTAAAAAAGGTTTAGTTTTTGGTGTCGGAAAAGAAAGAACTGTTCCTTTGTTTGCGTCCTTGGGGTGTAAAATTACAGCGACGGATATGCCGATAGATAATCCAAATACGAATAATTGGCGTGCAACTAATCAATATATTAATAAGGATTTTTATGAACTTAATGAAGACAAACTTTGTGATGATAATTTATTTAAGCAAAATGTTCAATTTAAATATGTTGATATGAATAATATACCGCCTGAACTCAAAAATTATGATTTTTGCTGGTCAATTTGTGCATTGGAACATTTAGGCTCAATACAAAAAGGTCTAGATTTTATAAAGAATAGTCTTAATGTTTTAAAACCGGGAGGCATCGCTATTCATACTACTGAATTTAATATTGCTTCTGATAGTAAAACAATTGAAAATGATAGTCTTGTTGTGTTTAGAAAATGTGATATCCTACAGTTAATAGATGATTTGCAGAAGTCAGGGAATTATGTTTTTCCTCTAGTTTTAGATAAGGGGAAAGGTCTTGTGAATGATTTCGTAGATAGGATTCCGTATAACGGTCCATTCTATTTGAAATTAAAAATAGGTAAATTTATCTGTACGTCGGTTGGTTTGATAATAGTCAAAGGCAAAAATCCGCTTAAAAATCCTTAATAACGTGTTTACAAGTGGGTTGGTTTATGTTACTCTCTATTAGTACGGGTGCAATTGGTAGAAAAGCCCGTAAGGTAATACCATTAAGCCGAAATATTTTGTATTACCTGACGTGTAGATATACTATAAGGAGAAAAATTATGTCAAGAATAGGAAAGAAACCTATTGAAATCCCATCAGGTGTTGATGTTCAAATCGACGGTCAAACAGTTACTGCTAAAGGTTCTTTAGGAACTGAAGTAGTTAATGTTCGTCCGGAAATTTCTGTTAAAATTGAAGACAATCATGTAATTTTAACAAGAAACGTTGACACTCGTGAAGCAGATGCTTTATACGGTTTATCAAGAACTTTAGTTGCTAACGCTATTCATGGTGTAAGTAAGGGTTTTGAAAAGAAATTGGAAATTGTTGGTGTTGGTTACCGTGCTGCTATGGAAGGCTCTAAGCTTAATATGCAGCTTGGTTACTCCCATCCGGTTATTGTTGAGCCGCCGGCTGGTATAACTATTTCTGTTGAGCAAAACACTAAAGTTACTGTTAAAGGTAGCAACAAACAATCTGTTGGTGATGTTGCAGCATTCATAAGAAGCAAACGTCCGCCTGAAGTTTACAAAGGAAAGGGTGTTAAGTATGAAGGCGAATACATTAGACGTAAAGCTGGTAAAGCTGGTAAAAAATAGTTAGCAGAAAGTTAAGACAAAATATTTGTTTTAATGTTAGTTTAGAAAAAATGCCCGAATAAACCCTTGGTGTTCTGCTAATCAAGAAGGTTTGGGTGAAAGGACTAAAAAATGATTAAATCTGAAAACAGAAAAGCAAAAGTACAAAAAAGACACAGATCTCTTCGTGTTAAATTGTCAGGTACAGGTGAATTCCCACGCTTGGCAGTTTATAGAAGTACTAAACACATTTATGCTCAATTAATTGACGATGAAAAAGGTGTTACTTTAGCATCTGCATCTTCTGTAGATAAAGATCTTAAAGAAAAACTTTCTCATGGTGGTAATATTGATGCAGCAAAAGCTGTTGGTGAAGCAATTGCTAAAAAAGCTAAGGCTGCTGGTATTGAATGTGTTGTATTTGATAGAGGCGGATTCCTTTATCACGGTAGAATTGCTGCTCTTGCAGATGCTGCTCGTGAAGCTGGGTTGATGTTCTAATCTTATACATAGAGTTTTTAAGGCGGACGAAAATTTTTTCGTCCGCCTTATTTATTTGCACTATTTGCCTATTTAGCTATAATTATGTTATGTATTGGGGTGCTTTATGATTCCGATTATTTTTATTACTGATGAAAATTATGCTATGCCAACGGCTGTGGCTATTACTTCCCTCTTAAAAAATAAAAATAGGGATACTCTGTATAATATTTTTGTTGTAGGGGTAGGGCTTTCTGATAATAGTATTTCAAAGATTAATGATGCTGGGGAAGGGTGTATTAATATTTTAAAGCAGTCAGATATTTTTGCAGATTATAATTATTCTCACGAGTATGTTTCTCAGGCTGCACTTTTTAAATTTAAGACTCCTGAATTGTTTCCAATGTTTGATAAAGTTATTTATTTAGACTCTGATATTATTGTTCAAGATGATTTAACGGAGTTCTATAATACTAATTTAGAAAATGAATACGCCGGTGTTGTTAAGGATTTTTATTCCCATGTATTAGAATTTGATCATTTAAGAGTCAAGCGAGAGTTTTATTTTAATAGTGGGGTTATGCTTTTAAATATTAAGAAAATACGTGAAGATAATATTTCTGAAAAACTTATAGCTGAGAAGCTCTCAAGTTTATATTCTAAATTTATGGATCAAGATGTTTTCAATATTGTTTTTAATGGAAATGTGAAATTATTATCATTTAGATATAATTATATGTTACGTTCAGGTCGTGATAAGAAATTGTTTAATCAAGTTTTTAATGAAGATTTCCCTGAAAATCCTGTGATAGTTCATTGTACGCCAATTAAACCTTGGTTAGATAGTGAGCCGATTTATCATAAGATTTGGTATAAATATTATAAATTATCACCTTATAAAAAGATGGAGTTGCCTTTTAGAAAATTAAAATTTATCAAGTTAAGACAACAAATTATAAATTCGGTTTTTGATTTCTTCGGATATAAAATTACCAAGAAGATTTCTGATGAGGATAGGTACAAAAAGTTTTCATCTAAAGTAGGCTTAAAAATTGAGAGTAATATTGTAACTGCCCTTAAAAAAGGAGTTCAAATAAAATACGAGAAGTTAGAGGAATTAAAGTCTATATACGAAGTATTTGGACTGGAAAAATATGGTGTGAGTTTAGCCGGTGATTCTTGGCAGGTTATTGATATTGGAGCAGGAATTGGTGATTCGACTCTTTATTTTGCGTCTAAATCTAATGTTAGAAAAGTTTTTGCATTTGAGCCAGTAAAAAATAATTTTGATAAACTGGTTAGTAACATAGATATTAATTCCAACTATAAAGAAAAAATCGATGTATATAACTACGGGCTTGGAGATTGTGATAAAAATGTTGTATTAAATTATTCTCCTCAAAATACCCTTGAATTATCTTCTTGTAGTAATGAATATTATAACTATTCTCAAAAGCTTGATTTACCAATAAGAAAGGCTTCTAAAATTTTTAAGACAATAGAGACAGAGTATCCTGTGTTATGCAAAATTTCTTGTAATGGTGCTGAGTTAGAAATTATTGGAGATTTAGTATCCTCAGATGAAATTAGATTTGTAAATATATTTATAATTGAATGTAAAAATTTCACTATTAATTCAATTATAAAAATTTTAAGCAGTAATGGGTTTTCAGTTGTATACAATAAGTCTGATAATATTTATTGGCGATTGGTTGCAACAAAATAATTCTTGTTTAATCAATGTATATAAGATATAATTACAAGTAAGAAGGAGAGGAAATAATGAAAAAGAGATATATACTTACGTTCTTAATTCCGATTATCTTAGCAGCTGTTATTGCATTAATATTAACGCCTTCAGCACAGGATAATTTTATTAAAAATTTATCTAAATTTGATAAATTACAGTATGTTTACTATGATGTAAAAATTAAAACTCCTGAAGCTACTCAAAAAATAGAACAATATAAAGCCGGAGAAATATATTTTGCGAAGTACTATATATCATCGGAACCTTTGATTGTTTATGATTCAAAAGGTAAGTTAAGATTTGGTGTTAATGATTTGGTTGTATCATCTTCTTCAGAACTTTCAAAGTCAGCAAAAAGTGTGTTTTGGTTAGATAAATTGGCACTTGAAAATATAGATAAGAAATCAATTCAACGAATGAAAGATTCCGTTCCAAATGTTTATTCTGCAAAACTCAATGACGGAACGGAAATAGAAGTAACATTTGATAATTCTGGTTTGCTAAGTAAAATCCTATATAAAAATATTTCATATTTACTTCAATTATTGCCTTTAAATCCAGAAAATACACAAGCTGTTGGAGATGTTGAAATAATTATTTCTAATTATAATTATGATGCTCAAATTGACGATTCTTATAAAATACCTAGTGAACAAAATGCTGTTCCGTATAAAGAATTTGTGCAAGCAATTCAGGATGATTATCTTGATTATGATGTATCAGAAGATGTTTTTATGCAAGTAAAATCAGCATTAGGAATAGGAGAGAATTCATTTGATAACCAAGAGGACGAATATTCAGATGAAGACGAAGATACTCCTGAAGAAAATGATGAAGTGATACAAAATAAAATTGATATAAACGAAGAAGAATTCCAATCACAAAATGGAGTGCTTGAAAAAGAAGTTCCTCCGGATTTTGAATTAATGGAATAGTTTTTAAAAGCGTCTAGAAAATATTTTAGACGCTTTTTTATAATTATAATTCGTTGAAGAAAAGTTTTGTCTGTCATATACTAAAATTAACAGGAAATAAAAAGGGCTTTGGAGGTAATATGTCAGATATTGATGTAGTAACAATCGGCAGTGCAACAATGGATGTATTTGTTGAATGTGATGATGCAAATATTGTTTCAGTGTGCTCAAAGAAAAAAAATTCAGATTTTATGAGCTATCCGTATGGTGCCAAAATAGATATGACAAATTTTTCTACTAATATAGGTGGTGGCGGGCTTAATACGGCGATGAATTTTGCTAATTTAGGACTTAAAACTTCCGCAATATTTAAAGTTGGAAAAGATATATATTCCGATGGAATTTTTGATGCGCTTAATAAAACCAAAGTTAATTTGGAAGGTGTTATTCAAAATAGCGAGGTATCTACAGGCTTTTCAATTATTTTAGTTAGTTTTCAAGGTGATAGAACTGTATTAGCTCACAGAGGTGCAAATGCTTCTATAAATATTAATGACATAAATTTTGATTTAATTAAATCTGCAAAACTTCTTTATATAGCCCCATTAAATGGTGAATCAAACGAAGTACTTGAACCGTTGGTAAAATTTGCTCACGAGCATAATGTAAAAGTTTGTTTTAATGCAGGTACAACGAGTTTAAGAAAAGGTTTTGACGGAATAAAAAAACTTCTTTGTGTTGCAAACGTTGTTGTAATGAATAAAGAAGAAGCATCAATGTGCAGCGGAATAGTAGTTAGACCCGACACAAAAACTGAAAAATTTTCACAAGAACTTATCCATCCTGATGTAAGAAAAATGCTTGAAAAATTAAAAGTTCAAACCTATCAGGTTATTGTTATTACTGACGGTGCAAAAGGGGCTTACGCATACGATGGTAAGAAATATTATTATTGTCCGACATTTGATTCTCCTGTTGTATCAACATTGGGTGCAGGTGATGCTTTTGCTTCTACTTTTTGTGCAGCTCTTGGCAGAACAAAGTTTGATATCGGTAAAGCTTTAATGTATGGTTCGGTTAATTCTGCTTCTGTTGTTTCTGTGTTTGGTGCAACAGAAGGGTTTTTAAATTTTGAACAAATTGAGCAAAAGCTATCTGATAATCCTGAGTATACATATTTAACGGTTTAAACTTTATGGATATAAATAAAATTTATCTTGAAGAAATTGATTCTACAAATTTATATGTAAAAAAGCATATAGATGAAATTTTTGACCGCAGTATAGTATATACATATAAACAAACTTCTGGAAGGGGGAGACTCCAGCGTTCTTGGAAGTTTGTTGGAGAGGATAATATTTATATGACTTTTGTTCTTAAGCCCTCAAATAGGCTAGAAAAATGTCATGCTAATTTAACACAGTATTTGTCTGTTGTTTTGGCAAATGTTCTTGAAAAAGATTATGGATTATCTCCGCAAATTAAATGGCCAAATGATGTACTTTTAAACGGGAAAAAAGTTTCGGGAATTTTATCGGAAAGTATTATAAGAGGAAATGAACTTATAGGAATAGCTCTTGGTATCGGAATTAATTTGAATTGCAAAAAAGATGTATTTTTAGATGTCGAGAAACCTGCAACATCATTGAACTTGGAACTTGGTAAAGATATAAATAAAGAAAAATTTTTTGAAAAACTTTATTCAAACTTTTTTTTGTATTATGATAAATTCTTGAAGGACGGATTTCCCTCTATTAGGGAAGAATATTTATCAAAAGCCTCCTTCTTAAATAAAATTATCAAAGTGTCCGGCTTTGACAGTGTAGAAGAAGGATTAGCACAAGATATAACTGATGAAGGAGCATTGGTTTTGAAAACAAATGATAATAACGTTATCACACTATGGATAGGAGATATATTATGAGTGGACTATTAAGCAAATTAGCTGAGATGTTTATGTCAAACATTGCAGATGCCTTAAACCTTATGGTTATAGGTATGGGAACAGTTCTGTTGTTCCTCTGTATTATGATTTTTGCCATGTTTTGTATGTCAAAAATTGTTCTTTATTTGAACAAAATTTTTCCTGAAGCAATTCCGGAAGTTGTTAAAAAACCAGCAAGTAAAATTTCTGATGATGCAGATGTTGCTGTAGCGGTTTTATCAGCTATGTTAAAGAAATAATTTTAGTACTAAAAGAGAGGATATAATAATGACAAAACAAATTAAAGTTATGGACACATCTTTCCGTGACGGTTTTCAGTCAGTTTACGGTGCAAGAGTGTTTGTTGATGATTTTTTACCAGCCCTAAAATCAGCAGTGGATGCAGGAATCAGACATTTTGAAGTTGCTGGTGGT
>CALURS010000061.1 GCA_944323215.1 Candidatus Gastranaerophilales bacterium
AATCTGTATTTATTACTGATTTTTTCAATAATACAAGGTGAAGGTCCAAGCAATTCAAGATATTCAGAAAATCCGTGTTTATCAGTCATTTGAGAGAATCTCATTCCAATTTCCATAGCTGACTTTTCAGCACGGAAATTATTTTCAGAGCTTATAATTAATCTAATAATCTGACTAAATGGCGGATAATCATACTCTTGTCGTAATTTTAGTTCTTTAGTATAAAAAGATTCATAATTTTGCTCTTTAGCACTCTCAAAAGCATAATAAGAGGGGTTATAAGATTGAAATATGACCTGTCCCTGCTCCTGTCCTCTGCCTGCTCGACCCGCCACCTGAGTCAATAACTGAAAACCTCTTTCAGAAGCTCTAAAATCAGGGAGAGAAAATCCTGCATCTGCACTTAAAACACCTACCAGCGTGACATTAGGATTATCTAAACCTTTAGCAATCATTTGAGTACCAATTAATATATCAATTTCTCCAGCTTGAAATTTATTTAACAACTCAATATGAGCATTTTTTCTAACAAGAATATCACTATCAATTCTTGCAATACGAGCCTCAGGATACAATTCTTTTATAAGCATCTCAACTTTCTGAGTTCCAACACCTGTATTTCTTAAAGCATCTGATCCGCAGTTGGGGCACTCATCAGGGAACGGCATAATTTTATTACAGTAATGGCATTTTAAAATCTTATCTGTATGATGCCAAATCATAGGAATAGAACAATCAGGACACTCAATGACATGCCCGCAAGCCTGACATTGAGTAGAAGTCGAAAATCCACGTCTGTTTAGTAATAATATAACCTGATGATTTTCTTCCAACGTTTTGGTAATTTCAGTTTGCAAAGGCTTTGAAATAATTCCTTTATATGCCGCTTTACCATATTCCTGCATATTAATAACTTTGGTTTTGGCAGGCGGATGATTGTTAAATCGTTTATGTAATTCAAAAAGATTGTTATTATTACTTGCAAAATAATAAGAAGAAATATCTGGAGTTGCAGAGCCCAGTAAAATAGGCGATTGATGGAATTGTGCGAGCCTTTGAGCAACTGTTTTAGCATCATACCTTGGTGCCGGATTTGATTGTTTATAAGCACTTTCATGTTCTTCATCAACAATAATAAGCCCAATATTATTAAGAGGTGCAAAAACAGCAGAACGAACGCCTGCAAGAATTTTTACCTTATTATCATACAATCTTTTCCAAACATCATACTTTTCACCTTCTGATATACTGCTGTGCCAAATTGCAACATCTTCTATACCAAACTTCCTTGCAAGCCTTTTAGTAAGCTGAGAAGCTAATGCTATTTCAGGTGCTAAAAACAAAACATTCTTTCCTGAATCAATAACATCTTTTATCAACTTGAAATATACTTCCGTTTTCCCGGAAGCGGTTATACCATGCAATAAAAGAGGCTTTTGAGAACGCATTTTTGCAGAAATTTCCCGATAAACCCTCTCTTGTTCAACAGACAATTCATACAATGGCTCTGGTTTAATATCTTTAAAAATACTCAAAGGATTTCTGTAAACTTCCTCATCAGTTATCTTCAAGAACCCTGAATCAGCCATTTTTTTTATCGTCGGTAACGTCGTTTTAAACTCTTTTAAAAAATTGCTTAGAGAGTACTTACCCAGGCTCTCTAAATGCTCTAAAATTTGAAGTTGGCGCTTTGTAGCCCCCTCTTTTGACACAAACTCTATTGCCTTTGATACTTTTGAGGACATCTCTATAAATTTTTCAGGAATAGCCATATTAATTACAGTAACTAAGTCCGTACAATAATAATTTGCTACCCATTCCAGTAATTTAAGATACTTAAGAGAAAACAAAGGTTTTTCATCTAGTATTTTGCCGATTTTTTTAGGAGTAAACTCCCCCGGTAAATAATCAGAAAAACCAACAATAAAAGCATTAACAAGCCCGCGCCTTCCAAAAGGAACAAGCACAGGCTGTCCAATCTTTATAATATCTTTCATTTCATCAGGAATAAGATAACTAAAAGTTTTTACACCTAATCCCGTAATATTTACAAGAACAAGTGCATAATTCATTACGCTTCTTCTTCTGACATAAATTCTTTCTTAGCTTCCTCTATTGCATCAGATAAAATATCTAACTGATCAGGAGCGAAAGTAACACCTTTTTTGGTAGGAAGCCATGTTGCACCATCATCTGTTGTATAAAAAATTCTCAAATTAAAATAACTCTTACCTCTATATTCACTAACAGAAATTTGCAATTGCTCTGTATCCGTTCTTTGAATAGTTGCTAAAATTTTAGAATCAGCCATTAATATACCCTCCCTTTTTTATTGAATAAGAAAATTATATCACAAGAAAAATATATACAAATTAAAAATTTAATAGTCTTAAACCCGTGTTAATACTTCAAATATATGATACAAAATAAACAAAATCCAGTTAAAATAAGAATAAAAAGAATATATTGGAGAAGTTATGGATATTTTTGCAATAATAGGTTTGTTTATGGGTTTAGCCTTCATTTTGACAGGTCAAGCTATGGAAGGCGGAAACATTGGTCAATTAATACAAATAACCGCAGCCTTTATCGTACTGGGAGGTACTTCAGGAGCCGTATTTTTAAGTTTTCCTATGCCTGTGCTAAAAGAAGCCATAATGTCAATAAAAGATATTTTTATTCCTCCAGTAGTTGATTTACCGGCAATAATTGCTGAAATAGGACGATTTGCAACAAAAGCAAGGAAAGAGGGTATAATCGCTCTTGAAAAAGAGGCAGCACTAGCATCTGACCCCTTACTTACTTTAGGTCTTGAAGCTGTAGCTGATGGAACTGATCCTACGCTCGTAAGAGAAATTATGGAAAACCAAATTGAACAGCTGGAAAATAAAATATCTACCTCTGCAAAAGTATTTGAATCTTTTGGGGGATATTCACCCACTCTAGGTATTATCGGTGCAGTATTAGGCTTAATTCAAGTTATGCAGAACTTATCTGATCCGTCAAAATTAGGTGCAGGTATTGCTGTAGCATTCGTTGCAACAATTTACGGATTGTTTGCTGCAAACCTTGTAATGTTACCGTTTGCTAGCAGATTAAGATGTAACTATGCACAAGTATTTCTTGCAAAGACAGTTATTTGTGAAGGAATTTTATCTATTCAAGCAGGAGAATCACCTGCTCTTATTGAAAGAAAATTACAATCTTTCATTTTGGATAACAAGTCAGCAGCTCCGAAGAAAGGCTAACAATGGCAAAAAAGAAAAAAGAAGAACCACATGAAAACCTTGAACGCTGGCTTGTTTCATACGGCGACTTTATCACCTTGTTATTTGCAACATTCGTTGTTCTGTATGCTCTTTCCCAAGTAGATATTGCCGATTTTACAAAATTTGAAGAGGCTGTAAGAAAAGCTTTTGAAGCCAATTCTTTACTTAGCGGACAAGAAAGCATATTAGAAAGCAGTGATAAATTCTTTGACGAATCAACTATGGCTAATTCATTTATTCCAAGCCTGATGTTTGAATATATGAATGCAAAATATGAAGATAACTCTTTTCAAGAAATAGAAAAAATTATCAATGAATTAGTAAAAAATAAGGAGTTAGACGGAGTTTCCGCTAAACTAACAGAAAGAGGACTTTTATTAACCTTTGATGACAGATACCTGTTTCAATCAGCATCAGCAGAGCTTAGCCCTTCAGCTAAATTAATGCTTGATAAAGTCGGAGTTCTTATTTGCGAAAAATTTATTTTACATAATATGAGAGTTGAAGGTCATACTGATAGCGCACCAATTTCAACAATACAATATCCATCGAACTGGGAACTATCCGCCGCCAGAGCTTGTTCTGTTGTAAGATACTTGATTCAACGTTTCAAATTTTTCCCTCAGCTTTTCACCGCTATTGGTTACGCTGATACAAGACCTGTAGCAGACAATAATTCTAAACAGGATGCCGAAAAGAACAGAAGAATTGAAATTATGATTCTTAAAAATAAATACAAAGAAGCAGAAAAACCCGGAATTGATTTAAAGAAAATTCCTATGGAAGAACAAATAAAATTACAAAAACAAAGAGAAAAAATAGTCAATGATGTTAAATATGCTGCAAAAATGACAGATTTTAATTTTAAAACAAATGACTCTTCTGATATCAATGAACATCCAAACCTCAAATACAATAAGTTACCTCCCAAATCAGCAATCGAAAAGAATCAAGCCGTATACCAAAGCTTAGATAATGATCTAAAGACTAAAGATGATGTCCCGGTTATAATGCTTGATGTTAAACTACCATCAGATGAAGATTTTGGTATATAATCAAACTATGACAAAATATTATATAGGATTATCAATAGGTGCAAATTCTTCTATAGAATCAGGAGTAGCCGTTTTAGAAGATAACGGCAGTTTATCATATGTAGACAAATTATTTTCTATGAATGATATTACATTTTTCTTTGAAAATTTTCCCTCCTTAAAAAATTCAACAATATTAGTATCTTTGCCCTGGGATAATGCTATGCTAAATGGGAAATGGCGTGTACTCTCTAAACCCTATCAAAGAATACACGAAAATAAAACATTCATAAATAAAGATAACTGGATGCAACGCTTTTCACCACGAGGGAGCGATTATTTTTCAAAACTTGCAAACAACAACATTGATATAAAACGTTTTGAAATCTACCTGACAAGACAAAAGCTTAACCTATATTCAAACTACAAAGAAAGAAGTCCTGCCGATTGCAAATATTTTCAATCTACACTAAAACTTAATTATGGATTTAATAACCTTCCAAGTAACATGATTCCAGCAGCTCAACTTGAAGCTATCGCAGGTGCTTTGCTTGCAAAAGAATATAAACAAGGTAATACTAAAAAAATTTTTAATTATAACGGACTTGATGTAATTAATAAAATATAGTTATTTGTGTAAATATTTGTTACAATTTATCATAAAAAGGTAAATATTAAACATTTACAATTTTTATATAAGCGTTAGTGTTTATACAGAAAGGAAAATAAAATGCCTAATATTTCACCAATTAACCCAAATTGTAACTGTCCGCAATGCTGCAACAGAGAAACAACAAGCTACAACGGAGTCAAAATTGATATTAAAAACCCAACAGTCAATATTCCTCCAACCTATACCCAACCAATTTACGATATACCAAAATCAAGTATTTATGAAACCCCACAACCTAAGGTAACCGAAATTAAACCAGAAGAAGTAAAATAGTTTAATAGCAATTTTTAAAATAAAAAATACTTTATATTACTATAAAAGTGTGAAAGGTAACAAAATGGCAGTAACAGATGCAATAGGTAGAAATCCATATTTAACAACCCAAAATTATAACGGGGTAAAAATAGATATTCATAATCCGGTGGTAAACGCAGCTCAACCTAATCAAACAGGGCAAGCAACAACACCTAATATAAAAATCTATAAATATGAAGAAAAGCAAATACCCGCAGAATTGTATCCTGAGTTATTTAAACAAGCCCAAAAGTCAAAGCAGCAGTCCAAATTACCTGCACCAATGTCTGTAGCAGAATTACCTGAAAGCATCATTCCTGAAAAAAAACACGTAACTGTTCCTGCCCCTGTATATATTGAACCTAAACAAACTATTAATATCACTCCGAAAAATACAGAATTACAAAATCCTCAAATTAAAGAAGAAAAGACTATCGAAAATGGAAATCTTGAATCTATAACAGAGGCACCCATAAACACGGAAAATAAAGCTAAAGGAACTGTTACAGAAACTAAAATAATACCAAATGCAAAGGTCGAAGATAATACTTCTATTAATCAACCCGATCAAAATGAAGATATTCAAGAAAGTACAAACATATTAACAAAAATAAAAGACCCTGACGAAACAGCACCAAAACAAATTTCTAAGGTAGAAATTGTTCCGCCGGCAGATGGAACACCGGCTATAAATTATATAGAAATAGCAGAAAACTTAAATTCAACAAATTATGATACACAAGCACTTCAACTTAAAGAAATAATTGATGCCGGAATTGATAACAATCCGGAAACAATTCATCCTTACCTCGTTGAACCAATTTTTCATAATATAATTGATATCGTAAACAAGGATACAACAAACCTTCCGGGACCTACAGAAGCTCAAAATAATATCAGAAGTAAAATTATGGAAAACTACCAAGCTTACTATGCACAAAAGCAACAACATATATCTGATGATAAAATAGTTTTGCCTAACAATATTTCAGAAGAAGACAAAAATTATGCAAATAAACTTTCTGAACTTGAACTAGCAGAAAGAAATAAAGAATATGGAATCTCAACACTTGCAGTTCTGTCAAATGCGTTTTTAAAAGAAGTTAAAGATGAAACCGGTACAACAGTAGCAATTACAGATGTACCTGGGCTTTCAGCAATTGTTAATTCATTAAAAAGTGAAAACGATACAATAAGACTTACCGCATTAGATGCACTTATTTTCTTACAACGAGAAGAATATTCCAGAGAATTAACTCCAATATACGAAGCACTAATTGCGAGTGATACAAGTGAATCAGTAAGAAACGTTGCCAAGTATGCACTTGATAGTCTCAATGCTAAAAAGCCGCAAGAAGATATTACGCAAACAGCATAAAGAATTAAATCGCCTAAAATAAAGTGGATTTTAATAAAAAATACTAAATATTTATACTCCAAAAAGAAAAGAGTCTTGCGACTCTTGGAATTAAGAATAGTTGGAAGTATGAAAAAGATTTAATTATATTTAATCCCATTAAGGAGATATAAACAATAAGCCAATAGGGTATATTTATAGAATATATAAAGCTAGTACAATTGGTTGATGGCGAAAATATATATTAAGAAAAGAAAAGTTGTAATCGAAATTTTTTTGTAGTAATTTAAGAGAGTACGGTTTTAAAATATATAAGGAGACTCACATGAGCGAAAGAAAACTCGTAGGAACAAATGAAATGTTCAAAAAAGCACTAGCAGGGAAATATGCAATTGGTGCTTACAACGTAAACAATATGGAAATATTGCAAGGTATCGCAGAAGCAGCTGACGAAACACGTTCACCAATCATACTTCAAGTATCAGCAGGTGCAAGAAAATATGCAAATCAAACATATTTAATCAAATTAGTACAAGCAGCGTTGGAAACAACAACTATACCAATAGCTCTACACTTAGACCACGGTGCAGACTTTGATATTTGTAAAGCTTGTATAGATGGCGGATTTTCATCTGTAATGATCGACGGAAGCCGTTTCCCACTTGAAGAAAATATCGCATTAACAAAGCAAGTTGTTGATTATGCGCACCAAAGAGGTGTTTCAGTAGAAGCTGAATTAGGTAAATTAGCAGGTGTTGAAGACGATGTAAAAGTTGCAGCAAAACATGCCACATACACAGATCCTGAAGAAGCAGCAAGATTTGTTAAAGAAACAGGTTGTGATTCATTAGCAATAGCTATCGGTACTTCTCACGGAGCTTACAAATTCAAAGGCGAAGCTAAATTAGACTTTGAAAGATTAGCTGAATGTAAGAAAGCAATCAATGCAGTAACTGGATATGATTTCCCAATCGTTCTTCACGGTTCTTCTTCAGTACCTAAGTATCTTGTTGATAAATGTAACCAATTTGGCGGAAATCTTCCTGATGCTCAAGGTGTTCCCGAAGAAATGCTTGCTTATGCTGCTAAGAATGGTGTTGCAAAGATTAACATCGATACAGACTTAAGATTAGCAATGACTTCTACAATCAGAGAATTCTTTGTTGAACATCCTGAAAAATTCGACCCACGTGAATATATGGGTCCGGGTAGAACTGCTGTTAAAGAACTTGTTAAACACAAAATGCAAGTTCTTGGTACTGCCGGTCACGCTGACGACTAATTTAGTAGGACTAATAAGTATCTTAGAAACGGGTTTGATAAAATTATCAAATCCGTTTTTTTATTTACAAACATACATACTAAAAGCGGAGAGTCTTTATAACTCTCCGCTTAATAATTTTACAAATCAAGTTTAGTTTTTAGATAACATTTGTTTTATACCGTCAATAGAACTCAAGATACCGGTTGCTTCATATGGCATATAAACTACTTTATTATCTTTACCGGAAGATATAGCTTCAAGAGCTTCTAAATACTTCATCGCAATTAAATATTTATCCGGTTGTCCGTTACCTGATAGAGCTTCAATAATCTTTCTTATAGCTTCTTTTTCACCTTCTGCTTCAAGAATTCTTGCTTGAGCAACACCATCCGCTCTTAAAATAGCTGCCTGCTTTTCACCTTCTGCTGTATTTATTGCTGCTTCTTTTTCACCTTCTGCTTTCAATATTGCCGCTGTTTTCATACCTTCAGCTTCAAGGATTGTTGCTCTTCTATCTCTTTCTGCTTTCATTTGTTTTTCCATAGATGATTGAATATCTTTTGGAGGAATAATATCTTGTAATTCTACACGATTAACTTTTACGCCCCATTTATTAGTTGCATCATCAAGAATGGTTCTCAATTCCTTATTGATATGATCTCTTGAAACTAAAGACTCATCTAAATCCATTTTACCAACAAGGTTTCTCAAGCTTGTTTGAGTTAATTTTTCTATTGCATCAGAAAGATTAGTTATTTCATAAACAGCTGACTTCGGTTCTACTATTTGGAAATAAATAAGTGCATTGATACTTATTGTAACATTATCCTTTGTAATCACATTTTGACGTGGGAAATCATACACTGTTTCTCTTAAATCTATTCTGTCAATTTCTTTAATATAAGAATAGGTTGAACCGTCCAATGCCTTGTGAGTAATCTTCCAAGTTATTCCTCTTGTATTTTCAATAAACGGAATAATATAATTAAGCCCCGGATATAAAATTCTATCAAATTTTCCCAAACGTTCAACAATAACAGCCTCAGCCTGTTTTACAATATATATCCCCTTAACAAGATATACTAAAAGTAAAACAACAAGGGCTAACCCAAAAATTAAACCCATATCTCTCCTTTCACTAAACCTTTTCTACAAACATTATTAAACTTTCGTTTCTGACAATACGAGCCTCGGCTCCAATTGGAATAACATCATCATAAATATTTCTTGCCTCCCAACGTTCACCATAAATTGATATAACTCCGGAATTTTTTGTAATATCTGATTCAACCTTCGCAAGTTTTCCTATATACTTGCCTTCTATTCCGGTTTTATTACCCTTAGGCTCCTTTTTCAACAAAAGCGGTCTTAAAAATGCCAAAACAATTGATGATATAACAACAAATATAACAATCAATCCTGTTACGTTATGGAACCAAACAGATATAATTGCTGTTATAAAAGCTCCAATGGCGAGGTTAAGAAAAAACATTGTAGGTGTAAGTATCTCTAAAATACAAAGAGCTACACCTATAATACATATAAACAGCCACAAATGCATGTTGCCACCTATTCCGCACCGATTAGTTCGTTAATTTCTTTCACCATATCATCAGCGTTAAAGCCATGAACTCTGGCTCCTGCATCCAAGTTTTCAAATCTTGCGGCAGCACATCCGATACAACCTAAACCATACTTTTGAAATATTTCAATACTTTGAGGATATTGGTTTACTATATCCATAATGTTCATGTCTTTTGATACTTTCTCTGTCATATAATACCTCCTTTGACTAAATTACAAAAATCATTAATAAAACTATTGTAGCATATTAAAGAGGATTTGTGTATGAACTTTCTAAGTAAAATTTTTAAGAACGAAGAAAAATATGTTGGGTTATGTGCCGTTAAAAGAGCAAACAAAAATATTTCTTAT
>CALURS010000062.1 GCA_944323215.1 Candidatus Gastranaerophilales bacterium
CTTTAGGATTTAATTTTTTTGCCAAATAGACAAATTTAACAAAGCAAAGCAAGCTTCCAACAGTATTAGCTGTAGTATTCCAAGCTACATACCCTATAAAATTTTTATCTCTGCCATTTTTAAACATAGATTTTACAAACTCATTATCAGAACCGTTTGCAAACCTTACATCCGCCACAAAATATGGCTTATTAGGCGCAACAAATTCTCCGCTAAACGGTTCTGTATCAACCTTCATTACTATTTCACCCTGATTTTTTTTGAAATTATTTACAACCAATATTAAATCAGCCTCATTATATGGTTTCAATTCATACCCTGCAAGCTCTGCCTGACGTACTACAGATTGCTCAACTGATATGTCCTCATAATTTGATATCAAATCTTTGGAATTTTCTTCTGTAAATACAGGACAAACAGAAATTTTCTCATCAAGTGTTCGTGCAAGAAGCGTAAGCGGTATTTCATCAGCCCCGGTCATTACGTCCCCACCTAATGAATGCAACAGCTTTGCCTCATCAACATTTAGACCATACTCCGCACAATCATCTTTTGAAAAAATTAAAATATCAAAAATTCCTGATTTTTTCCAATCCAAATATAATTTATTTATCTTAAAGTTTCTTTCCCTGCCGCTTAAATAATCTGACAATATATCCTCAGGAATTCCATTATTTACGTTCTTTTTTGATTTTGAGCGTTTGTAAGAATATTCAAAAATTTTTTTACCGTACTTTGCCCAATACTCTTTTTCCTCAATATTAATATTATTATTGGAAATCCTCATTATACTTGAGAATGCAAAAACTTTATCTGCTTTATTCTCAAAAATATTTTTAAACTTTTCCAAATCCTTAACGATTTGTTCATAAGTTTTATTTGTTCTTCTAGAGGAAACTAATCCCCCATAAGCAATTGTATCAAGTGATACAACCATACAATCAACTTTTGGAATATTTTGAAGCCAATTATAAATACCTTCAACATTTGCAGTTTTGAGCAGTCCCCCCAACAATTCTCTTGGCGGAATATAAAATTCCACATCCGAATTACAAGATGCAATATCTAAGGGTAACTGCCAGCATACAGGGCGATTATCTATTGGTATAAAACAAGTCCTCATTCCTCTATTTTAGCAAAATTATTTTCAAAAATCTATTTTATACATTATCTTTTAGAATTGTTTTTTAATCTTGCCTGTAAGATAATTAATAGAGAGGTTGGAGTTAAATAATGAAAAAATATCCAAGAGAGATAAAGAACATAAACTACAGATTTGATAAATATATAAATTTTAATAATAAGAACCTTATAAATTTATCATCAAATGACTATTTAGGATTAAGTACAAAAAAAGAGTTGGTGGATGAGTTTATGGAAACAGGGAAAAACTATTTCTTTTCATCAGCATCTGCAAGACTTTTAAGCGGTACAGAAACCGTATATAATGATTTAGAATTATTAATCTCACAAATTTTTAATAAAGAGCGGACTTTATTATATAACACAGGTTATCAGTGTAATTTAGGAGTAATTTCTGCTCTAAACGAAAAAGGCGATGTAGTTTTCTCTGACAAATTAAACCATGCCAGTATAATTGACGGGATGAGATTATCAAGCGGAGATTTTTACAGATACCGTCATTTGGATTATGAAAACCTTGAAGATTTACTTATAAAGCATCGTAGCAACTATAGAAATGCGTTAATTGTATCAGAAAGTGTATTTTCTATGGATGGAGACTGTGCAGACATAAATAAATTAGTTGAATTAAAGAATAAATACAATTGTAAACTAATGATAGATGAAGCTCACGCATTTATGGCAGTAGATGACGATTTTGGTGGAGGAATCAGTAAAGGACTTGATGTTGATATTGTTACAGCAACATTTGGAAAAGCACTTGCTTCTTTTGGTGCCTTTGCAACTGCTTCTGAAGAAATTATTGTTCAGCTTATAAACAAATCACGCTCTTTCATTTTCTCAACTGCAATCCCGCCAATTAATATCGCCTGGACTTATTGGCTTTTAACTCAAAAATCTGAGCTAATTATGGCACAAAAAGCAAAACTGTTTAAAAATATAACTGATACTCATTTATACTTAAAGCAAGCAAACATAAATACAACATCAGTTACACAAATAATTCCTATTATATTAAAAGATACCGGACTAACAGAACGAGTATGTGAGCAATTACAAAGTCTAGGTTACTTTGTACTTCCGATAAGACCTCCTACCGTTCCTGAAGGCAGCTCAAGAATAAGAATTTCTTTGACCGCAGAAACAACCCTTGAAGATATCAAACCATTAATGGATAATATATTTGATGAACTTAAATTGGCTATATAAAAAAAATCAGAAAAAACTGATAATATTTTTTAACGGTTGGGGAATGGATGAAACTGTCGTAAAACATCTTGCTCCAACTGATTATGATGTCCTTACAATAAACGATTATAATACATTATCACCTTTGCCTGATTTATCAGAATACAATCAAATTCATATAATCAGCTGGTCAATGGGAGTGATGATAGCTACATTATATGATTGCGGGCAAAAGACCTCTACAGCAATTAACGGAACTCTTTTCCCTATTCACACAGAATACGGCATAAATCCTAAGATTTATAATCTAATGGAGAAAGGATTTAATGAAGATTCCTGTAAAAAATTTATTACAAAAATGTTTGACAAATTGCCTGAAAACTTCGTTTTTCCAAAAAGAACAATAGAAAATCAAAAAGCAGAACTAACTTCACTAAAGCAATACCAAGCTAATACCAATTATAACTATACAAGAGTAATAATAAGTGATGATGATAAAATTATTCCAACAAAATCACAGCTTAATTACTGGAAAGATTATGAACTAATATCAAGCGGACATTGCCCGTTTTATAATTATACAAAATGGGAAGAATTGATATGACGGAAAGTTTAGTTTTAACAAGGTTTAAAAAAAGTTTATCAACCTATGAAGATAATGCCCCGATACAAAAACAAATGGCTAAAAATTTAGTCTCTATGATTGATAAAAACAAGATATATAACTCGATTCTTGAAATAGGCTGCGGGAGCGGTTTTTTGACAAAAGAATGTACAAGCAAACTAAAATATGTAAAATATACAGCAAATGATATTATACCGGACTGTGAAAAATATATTTTAAAATATGATAACAAAATAAAATTTATATGCGGGGACTTTCAAACATTAAATCTCCAAGAAGAATATGACCTGATTATATCAAATGCAGTATTTCAATGGTTTAAATCACCTGATGAAATCTTAAATAAATTATCTCGACATCTTTCTAAAAATGGTACAATTGCTATAACAAGCTTTGGAGAAAAAAATTTTTACGAGTTAAAAGAAATCTTTAACGTTGGAATTAAATACCCTGAATTCAAAAATTTTGTCAAAGAAGATATAGCAGAAATAGAATTCAAAACACTCAAAGAGCTTTTAACCCATATAAAACTAACAGGTGTAAATGCTATCAAAAACTACCCTCTAACAAAAGGTAAACTGAAAGAATTTGAGAATAAGTATATTGAAAAATATGGTAAAATAAAACTTACATATAATCCAATTTATATCATTATAGATAATTAGTTGTCTTGAATTGAAATTTCAGTAAGAGCCAATCTTGCATTTTTATAAGTAGGATCTTGTTCAAGAATCTCTTGGTATAGCTTATTAGCTTTTTCTTTATCATGAGTTTCATAAATAAGAGCAAGGTAATATTTTGCATCAACAAGCGTATCATCCAAAGAAATAGCTTTTAAAAGAGAGTCTTCTGCATTTTTAATATCCTGCTGCGAATGATACAAAATACCCATTTTCATATGTCCGACAGCATTTTCATCATCAATACTTAACAAATCAGACAATGCCTTTTTCTCCTCAAAAACATTACCTAATTGGTGATGGCACTCTGATAATTTAACATAATATTGACAAGTTTCCTTTTCATCTTTCTCAAATTCAATAGCCTTTTGAAGATACATAACCGCATCATTATAATTTCCGTTTTGCATACTAACCATGGCAAAATTATAATAAACTTTTGGGTTAAGCGCATCATACTGCATAGCGTTGGTAAGATATTTCAGAGCCTCAGTATCATCGAATTTTTTGCCACGTTCCTTATGCATAGCCCAGTCAATATATAGCTCGCAAATTTTTGCTCTAATTTCCTTAGCTTCTTTTTGATCAGCATCATCAAGAAGAATTTTATATTTATCAAGAGCTGCTCGGAAATTTTTATTTTGCCTATAAGCCATTGCAAGCTCCATAGTAACATCGTAAGCATTTTGAGAAAGCATAACCAAATCTTCAAATATCTGAATACCTTCTTCAATACGACCTTGCTTAACAAGTAAAAGAGCAATAATATTTCTTGTTTTAAAAGTATCAACACCGGGAATTTCCAATAGACGATTAGCCGAATCCAGTGCACCGGCATAATCCTCTAATTCTGTTTTAATTTCTATTATACCATCATACAAACCTATTTTTTGCCTGTTATCAGTTGTAAAAGTTAGCATATACTCTAAAATTTCTAAAGCTTTCGGCAAATTTTTAATTTTAATATATAAATTTGCAAGTTTTTTATTAGTATCAAAGTCAGTCGGATAAATAGTTAATCGATGCTTATAGGCTTCAAACGCAGCAGGATAATACCCTGCCGCTTCATTTAAGTCTGCTAAAATCGAATATATTTCTGCTTGTTCAGGAGTTTCTTCAATCATTTCAGTATAAAGCTTATACGCGTTAATTGCAGAATAAATTTGATCTGTTTGCTTATAAAGTTCGGCTAATCGCTTTACAACATCAGCCTGCTGCTCGTTTTGCTGATAACAAATTTCAAATTGGGTAAGTGCATCCATATACATTTCTTTTTTAACATAACACTCGCCTAAAATTTTACGGACTTCAATATTCTGAGGATTGTGTCTTAATAGCAAAATACATTCGTTTATTGCCTTATTAATCTTTTTAGTTTCATAATATGATTTAGCCAAGTACTCACGAACTGCAAAATTTCCAGGAACTCTTTCTAGGTACTTGGTAGCAAATAATTCAAGAAGTGCATATTCCTTTTTTTTATACAACACATCTACTTGTTCAATGATATTTTTGGTAGTCAATTGCAATTCTTCGTGAGGATCTTTTGAACCTGAATAAAGCAGCAAAGAATACAGGACATAAATAGCACCACCTGCTAAAACTAAAGCCGCCATTATTATAATCGTATTTACCATAAGTTCCCTCTATATAGATTAATTATAGCCTATTATTTAATAAATGTGAATAGTATTTAAATATGAAAAAAAGCGTACAATTGATTTGTACGCTTTTTACTTAGGATAAACTTTTTCAATAACTAGTTTTGAGCTAACTCATCCTTTTGTTTTTTAATTAGATCCTGAATTTTGTTAATCATTTCCTCACCTTTTGCTTGCATATCAGAAACAATATCATCCGCTTTTCTCTGAATATCCTTGACAGTATCTTCAGTACGTCTTGCAACATCAGATGCAACATCACCAAGCATTTCTCTGGTTTCAGCGCCTGATTGCGGGGCTAACAAAATTCCTGCTAAAGCACCTAATGCGGCACCTACAGCAAATCCTGCAAAAAATTTCATAACTGACATAATATATCTCCTTTTCTTTTCTACAGTATAATTTCCTTATTCTTGAAATAAATTCAACAAAAAGGCTAAATAAAATGATTATTATTTTATTTTTGACTTCACAAATGTTGATATACCCTTAAATGCAAGCTTGGATACAGCAAAAATACCTCCGCCGACTGCAACTAAAACCTTCTTACTTTGCTTTGCAGCTTCTTTCACTTTTCCTTCTACATTTGTGACTATATCATTTGCCTCTTTTACTCTTGATGAAACAATTTCTACTGTTTCATTAACATTTTTTAAAGTTGGTTCAAGTTCATTTTTAACTATTTTAGCTGTTGCATTCATCGTATTTGTCAACCTTGATGCATCAAACAAAAGCTTTATAATAAATATCCCAATAAGAATAATTATTACTGCAGTTGACCAAGTTAAAAATACCAAACCGTGAACTAGCTGTAAATCCATATTATTCCTTTCTAATTAAAATCATAATCAGTCGTTTCAAGTTGTTTTGCTTTTTTCATTCTCATAGATTTCAGCTTATCATTAATTCTCTTGTATTGTCTTTCAAGTTTATATCTTAATAAATCAACCGATTCAATTGCATTTTTCTTTGCTTCAGAAACAGCCGGAGAATTTTTCTCTATAAACTCGCAAATAGAGTCTTTAAGGATTTTGCGAGATTCTGCACCAGGTTTTGGCGCATACAAAATACCTGCAATCAGACCGCCTACAACACCTGCAAGTAGTCCCATTCCAAAACCGATTGATGATTTTTCTTTACTCATAATAATTTTTCCTCTTTTCCTTATTCTTATATTATATCATATTTTATATCTTTGATAAATACCTAACAACTTTATAGCCTAACTTGGTTGAATTAATAAAACGGCGATAAGTCTTAGGCACAAGGAGCATTAAAAGCGCTACCATTGTTGATTTAAGATTTTTTAAACCACATATACGATACTTTTTATCAAAATTCTCAAATGTAACCTCGACCAACTCTTTATATGCCGATGTTACTTCTTTTAAGTAATACATTGAATACTTTGCTATATTTCTTTGAGATTTTAATTTTTCATCCAAATCAATTATATACAAGTCTAAATCAACAAGCTTAACTATAATTAAACCGGCAACAACAAGCTCTGCTAAAAATAAGATTGTGAATAAAAACAGTATCATATTATCCTTCTTTGTATTACCATGATATTATATTTTATTTTTCAAAAAAAATAAATACCGTTAGGGAGAATATTTTTATGGATAATTTGAGGTTTGTATTAACGCTAAAATTGGCTAAAAAAATTTATGAACTAATACAGCTGACAAATGTAGGGGAAGGAACATCCTTTATTGGACAAGTTGTATTAAAGTTATACCCTAATTTTTTAGAAACAGCCTCAAAGCATATAAAAGGTGAAAAAATAGCTGTAACAGGCACAAACGGTAAAACAACAACCTGCGGAATCGTCAGTCATATACTGGAAACAAACGGCAGAAAAGTTATAGCAAACAAAAAAGGTGCAAACATGTTAACAGGTATAACTAATGCTTTCGCACTAGGAATTTTGCCTAATACTTATTATAACAATTGTGTGATTGAATCAGATGAAGCATATTTAAGCAAAATAAACGAATTCATAAAATCTGATTATCTACTTGTAACTAACCTGTTTAGAGATCAACTTGACCGTTATGGAGAACTTGATACAACAAAGCAAAAAATCCAAGACGGAATCAATAAATTAGAAGATATTCAGCTTATCTTAAACGCTGATGACCCGCTTGTTGCTAGCTTAAAGAGTAAAAACAAAAAAGCAATATATTACGGAATTAACACAATAACCGATAACAGCGGTAAAAGCACAACTACAACACCTGAAGAAATCTTTAATTGTCACTGCGGAAGGCAGCTAAAATATACAAAGAAATTTTATGCTCAACAGGGTCACTATTACTGTGATTGTGGCTATAAGCGTCCATCTCCGGATTTTGAAGCAGATGTAATTCTTGAAAAGGATTACTCGCTTATAAAATTAGGAAATGAAGAATACAGAGTTCCTCTGGTAGGATTGTTCAATACGTACAATGCACTAGGCGCAATTGCTTTACTAAAAACAATCGGGATTAAAAATATTAACAAAGGACTTGAAAGTTTTAAAACAACATTTGGCAGAAGTGAGCTTAGAGAGGTTAAAGGGAAAAAAGTTTTAATCCAACTAATTAAGAACCCGACAGGTGCAAGCGAAGTAATAAAGAGCGTTGACAAAGATTCAAACCTTTTAATTATAATAAACGACAATTATGCCGACGGCAGAGATGTATCTTGGTTATGGGATGCTGATTTTGAAAGATTTAAAGATTATCCAAAACAAATAGTAGTATCAGGAATAAGAGCAGAGGATATGGCTGTAAGATTAAAATATACAGGATTTCCACAAGAAAAAATTACAATAATACCTGATATAAAAAATGCTATTGACTATACATTAAGAATTTCAGAAAATGATATTACAGTCTTACCAACATATACAGCACTACTTGAGTTAAATAAAATATGGAAAAATATAGGAGAATAAAAAATGTTACTTGGAGTAAATATAGATCACGTTGCAACATTAAGAAATGCAAGAGGTGGAGTGGAACCTGATGTAATAAGAGCCGCAAGAATATGTAACGAATGCGGAGCAAACAGTATAACAACACACTTACGTGAAGATCGCCGACATATAAATGATATGGACGTAGAGTTAATAAGTAAACTGCCGAATACTGTATTAAACTTGGAGATGGCAATGACAGATGAGATGCAACAAATAGCCTTAAGAATATTACCACACTCAGTATGTATAGTCCCCGAAAAGAGACAAGAACTAACAACAGAAGGCGGCTTAAATGTTCATGGGCAATTGGAGAGAGCTTGTGAATTTGTTAAACCACTGCTTGCAGCAGGAATAGAAGTAAGCTTCTTTATAGACCCTGATATCTCACAAGTATCAGCCGCATCTAAAACCGGTGCACAATTTATCGAACTACATACCGGCAGATATTCAGAAGAATTTGGCGGAGAAAATGAACAAAAGACTTTTGAAGACTTAAAAGGAGCTGCTGTTTTTGCTCAAAACTTAGGATTAAAAGTAAATGCAGGTCACGGATTAAATTATCAAAACGTAAAGAGAATGAAAGAAATTCCTAACTTATATGAATTAAATATCGGTCACAGTATTATATCACGTGCTGTATTCACAGGTTTAAAGCAAGCAGTAACAGAAATGAAGGAGTTAATTAAATAATGGATAGAAGCCAAGAAGAAGTAGTTGCAGAAATGCAGCAAGTAGCAGAACAAATGCGGCTTGATGATATAGAAGAAAACCCTGATATCGTAAATGAATATTTTGTATGTGATGCTTGTGGCGGTTATAAGTGCCTTGCCGGTTCTATTCAGTATAATGAATACAGACTTTGTAATGATTGCGTTCTATTAATAGAAACAGGGTTTGAACTGGGAAAAATAAAAGATATCGAACAATTCATTAAAGGTATGGAAGATAAGCGACTTGAAGCTGAATGTGAATATATCAAACAAAATGAAAAAGGGCTTATAAATTAAACGCCTCTTAAATAAGAGGCGTTCATAATATTAAAATGCAACCATCACATGGTCTTGATCTTCATTTTTATCAGCCCATTCGGATTTATCCATATTCGGCTTAATATAACCTGGATTTGGATCTACAGGTTCAGCAACTTTTCCGCTATCACCGCGATTTCCATCTGTAGAATTATTATCTGGTACATCATCAGAGTCATCATCAGAATCAGGACGTGGTAACGGTTCCAAAGGTTTTGGATTAAACTCCGGCTTGTCATCATCTTGATCCGGTATTGGATAAGGATTTACAGGATCAAATTCAAATTTTGGAAGATCATCATCACCTTGTCCCTGATCAGGAGTCGGTTCAGGCGTTGGAGTCGGCTCTGGGGTTGGAGTCGGCTCTGGAGTCGCATCACCATCTGTTCCGGCAACATTTGATGCCAAGATTAAATTACCTTTTCTATTTAACATAAACTTATATATATCTTTGCCTTCTTCGTTTGGAACTATTTTGCCATTTACGTCAAGTGTAAGCTCA